>JAYTMM010000129.1:0-2280 GCA_043728555.1 Pseudobdellovibrionaceae bacterium | reverse complement strand
GACGATTTTAAATTATTATTAACGAAGTCTCCGTTTTAATTGTTAGCGAGTGAATTTTTAAAAGAGTGTCAAAATGAAAAGAGCCCTTGTCAGTGTTTCTGATAAAACTGGATTAATTGATTTCTTAAAACCTTTTGTTGAAAAAGGTTTGGAAATTATTTCTACAGGTGGCACGTTGAAATTTTTAATTGAAGCGGGCTTAAAGGCTGTTGACGTCAGTCAGGTCACAAATTTCCCTGAAGTTTTAGATGGTCGAGTTAAAACGTTACATCCAAATATTCACATGGGTTTATTGGCAAGGCGTGAACTGGACAGTCATGTTCAGCAAATGAATCAACACCAAGTTCAGTTTTTTGATTTAGTTGTCGGTAACTTATATCCCTTTGAAAAAACAGCGTTAAATATAAATTCAACATTCGAAGAACAAATAGAAAACATTGATATCGGTGGCCCCAGTTTTTTGCGATCAGCTGCTAAAAATTATCAAAACGTCATTGTTGTCAGCGATCCTGCAGATTATCAATGGGTGCAAGATAAGTGTTTAACAAATTCGATATCGTTAACTGATCGTAAAAAATTAGCGCTCAAAGTTTTTTCATTAACATCTTATTATGATGCTTTGATATTTCAAAAATTATCAAATGAAGACAGCGATTCAGAAAATTTAACTGATTATCTAAACTTACCTTTAAAGAAAAAACAAAATTTACGTTATGGTGAAAATGCACATCAAAGTGCAACATGGTTTACGAATCCTTTGATTGAAAAAAATTTGGCGGATGCCGAAATTATTCAAGGCAAAGAATTATCGTACAATAATTTATTGGACCTTGATGCCGCCGCAGAGCTGGTGGCCAGATTTTCAGAACCAGCATGTATTGCAGTCAAACATAATAACCCGTGTGGTGCTGCTATGGCTGAAAATATTTATTTAGCGACAAAAAAAACGGTTGAATCCGATCCTAAAAGTATTTTTGGTGGTATTTTGGCATTTAATAAAATAGTCGATATAGAAACAGTTGAATATTTACACCCCATTTTTTTAGAATGCCTGATTGCTCCTGATTATACGCCTGAAGCTCTTGTAAAATTATCAACGAAAAAAAATCTGCGAGTGTTGAAATGGCCGCAACTATCAATCGTTGAAAACAACAAAATTTACAAATCAATTTCAGGTGGGATGCTGTTGCAGGATTCTGATTTTTTTCATTCAGATATTTTCAATAATGAAAATATATCTATCATTGGTGAAAAACCATCGGATTCAATTTATCAAGACATGTTGTTTGGTGAAAAAATTTGCGCGGCCCTCAAAAGCAATGCGATTGCCTTGGTCTGTAATGGACAAACTGTTGGTTTAGGCATGGGTCAAGTCAACCGTATTGATTCAGTTAATTTGGCTATTTCACGAATGAAAAATTTTATGAAAGAACATCCAATCGATATTAAAAAGGTCGTCGCAATCAGCGATGCTTTTTTTCCGTTTGCAGATTCTGTTTCAGAATTTCATCAGGTCGGCATTGAATGGATTTTTCAACCCGGTGGATCTGTCAAAGACAATGATGTGATCGAATATATAAATAAAAATAAAATGAATATGGTTTTATCAGGACAAAGACACTTCAGACATTAAGGAAAATACAGTGAGTTTTACGATGAATACAGACTAT
This sequence comes from Pseudobdellovibrionaceae bacterium, assembly GCA_043728555.1. Classification (GTDB taxonomy): domain Bacteria; phylum Bdellovibrionota; class Bdellovibrionia; order Bdellovibrionales; family Bdellovibrionaceae; genus Pseudobdellovibrio. The sequence continues at coordinate 610 of JAYTMM010000129.1, read as the reverse complement.
GAAAATAAATGGCTCGTCAAATCAGACAATAAAATTGTAGGTCCTTATTCATTCGATCAAATCGAAGATTTTTTATTCAAAAGACAAATTTCACTCATTGATGAAGTTCGTGATATGAATACGCGATGGTTATATATACGCGAAGTTCCTGAATTTAAAGAAATGGTTGAAAAAGTTCGAATAGAACTTGATAAACGGTCTGAAGAAACCAGAACGATTCAAACCAGCACGCGATATTCTGATTCTCAAACCGGAACAAATACGTTAGCTGCTGAAAGTGAAAATGCAGAATTAACAACATCACCTCCAGCTTTCACAAACATCAGTGTCGACCCTCAAGATATTACATTTCAAGAGGTTGCGACGACCACGTCAATTTCAGATAGAAAAAAAAATATAGGTTCACACTTTGTTTCAACCGCTGATCCCAATATACAAAAACAGCTGCAAACAAGTTACAAAAAATACTTTATTATATTCGGTGCGGCTCTTTTCCTACTTATAGGCTCTGGTTTTGCTTATCAGTTATATAAAAAAAACTCGCAAGAAAAAATTGAACAAAATCTTTTTAAACGAATGCGTAAGTTAGCTCTTTTTGGCGCTGATCAGC
>JAYTMM010000128.1:0-6362 GCA_043728555.1 Pseudobdellovibrionaceae bacterium | reverse complement strand
GCAAAATATTCTGACGTTATCCAAAGTTCAGCACCTAATAAAAAGGTGGGCGCGAAACTATTCCCAGAATCCACAGCTGTTCCGCTGGATAAAATGCTGGATAATTTGTAATCAGAAAATCCACCCAGAATTGTTAATTTTCCGAACTGTGGAACAGCTTGCGGTTTCCATTCTTCGGGTGTTGATTTTTCTGATCCCGCGCCTGAAATTTCAGGTGGTTTTTCAGTTGTTTGATATTGAACAAAATCGGGTGGCAATAATTTGCTATTTTTTTCAATGACGCCGCCTTCTTTTTCGAAAACAATTTCACCGAAGCTGGAAAATTCTTCAACCTTGGTCAATGTAATTTGTCCTGTAATTTCTTTTTCAACGCCAGTCATAAATTTTAATTTTGGATGACGATTAATTTTAATAATTTGTGCCACTGATAATTTATCACCAATTTTTAAATTTGCATTAGCACCCGCATTGATTGTGATTTGATTGCCTCGACGGCTGGTGATGAAGGCCTTGTAGGGCAGTTTATTTTTGAGCTGAATATATAAATTTTTAATAATATCTTTAAATTTTACGACTTCAAATGTCGTTGGGTCTTGGTGCGATAATTCGATTAAAGGCAAACCTTTGTCTTCGGTATAAAGTGATAAGCTGATGTTCATGCCCTGTGCACTTTTGGTAATAATCGTAACGATTATTCCGTTTGCCTTTGAAGCTGATAAAATATTTAAAACGGCTTGCGGCTGTTCAACGACAGTATCAATTCGTTGTTCTAATTTTTTTGAATTTGCTGGCCATTCAAATTTTGTAAAAGCCCAAAATTGATCTTTGGAAATTAAATCTGTTAATTCAGCTTCCGCAGCGTTTTGATAGACACCGCCGACGTTATCATAAGCCGGCGCAACAGTCAGTGTTTTCAAAGTTAAATGTGCATCTTCGGTGCTTAAATATTTGGTCGGGTATGGTGAGTTATTTTTTAGATTTTTAACCTGTGCAAAAGCAAAATTTGATGCAAAAAAACCAAAAACAAACATCGTGATGTATTTCATATATTTATTGTGGCTGGAAAATTAATGTCACGCAAGTCATCGAATTTTTAACAACACGACCAAGATCTGTAATGAACGTCCAGTAAATATGTTTATCATTCAAGGCGGCACCATCTTGATTTATACTGAAACAATGAAACAAAGTTTTTTTATCGTCGAAGACAGCCTGTTCATTCGCGAGATTTATCGATTGTGTTTAAAAAATGTAAGCGTAGAATTTATCGGCGAAGCCATAGATGGAATTTCAGCTGTTGAACAAATTCAAAAGCTGAAGCCTGATATTGTTTTATTGGATTTAGTGTTGCCTGAAAAAAATGGTTTTGACGTTTTATCAGACTGCGCACATTTAAAAACAAAATTTATTGTAATCAGTTCATTACCACAAGATGAATACGAGCAAAAAGCCAAATCATTAGGCGCATTGTTTTATTTAGAAAAACCATTTAAAAAACAACAGCTGGTTCAAATTGTTGAATCAGCGCTGAATCAACAGCACGAGGTTAAGCATGGATGAATTTAAATTTGTAATGAAATGTTTTTTGTTTGCTACGGTTATTGTTTTATTTTCGCAAATGAAAACCAACGACGAAACACTGGAAACTAAGGCTGAAATGTTTTTACAAGATTCACCCGCTGCCCATTTTATTCAACAATCTGCCGAAGGCGGAGCCAAAGTTTTAAATCAGACTTTTCAAACAACGAAGTCATTTTTAAAACGGAAAATGGCTCAAGCCGGGGGAAGCGTTGAGCCATCAGAATCTAATTATTAATTTTAAATCTAAATTATTTTTGTCGGCGCACTAAAGATTGATCCGGTGCTGCTGCACTGGCGGTTTGAACAACATTTGCAAAATTCGTTTTTTGATTTGTCATTGAAGCTGTAAATCGATTCATTTGTTTAGAATATTGTTTTAAACAAAATGCATTTGATACTGAAGAGATCGAAAGCGCTAATCCTAAAACCATTGATAACTTCTTCATAACTGCTCCTTTAATTGAATGCGTTGTTATGAATATGTATTGCGAGCCTTGTGCCAAAGAATTCTCAGTCTCAAAATGAGAAACCCCCGAAGAATCGAGGGTTTACAACTTGCGTATCATTTTAAGATCGTAAAAAGTTTAGACAGGTGTTGATCGGAAAATTATTTACTTGTTGATGTAGGCCCCGACGAACTTGATGGCGCAACGGAGGACGCGTTTGTCGAATTCAGAACTCCCGCTGTGTTCGACATACTGGCGTGACCCGCAGTCATACATGTTGTACAAACCTTGGGTTGTCCGTTGGCAGCGACAGCGGCGGTTGCAACAGAGCCTGCTTCAGATGTGCTTGATTCAGATTTTGCTGAATTCGGATCATCACCGCTAGCGCCAATAGCAAATACACTTTGATTTAAAACAGCTGCTGTTAATAAAATTAAAAATATTTTCATTTTAAAATTCCTTTTCTCGTTGAGTTACACATCCGACGAATTTTGTTCGTATTATAAATATAATTCTTGTGTCGCCGGTGCAATCACATCCAACAAATTATTAAACGTGCTGGCAACCTGCGAAGCTACAGTAGGGCCTTCGGCGCTGTCAACTTTGGCAATATCACCATTTGGTTTGTAGCTGACTTTGATTGTTCCTAAACCAGGGCGAGTCACAACAGTTGGCTTTCCGTAACGTTCATCGTAATCAATTTTTACGACTTTCTTTGCCTGATCAGTGATTGTCTGAATGCGGCCTTTAATATCATAGGTCATATTTATTTTTTGGCCTTCTGTATTTTCAGCATAATTTAAATTACCTTTAGGATCATATTTAAAACTGGTGCTGCGATTTGAAATGGCTTTACCTTTTTCATTAATAAAAGTCGTTTTAACTTGTGAAACTTTTTTTGATGTCTGATCGTAGCTGAATTCAAGCTTTGAAATCGAAGATTTTTTTAATTTTACTAAACCGTCAGGGTAATATTCAAAATCAACGCGCTCGTTATTATTTTTAATAGTGACTGGTTTTCCGAATGTGTCGTGGTATGTGATATCACGAACGTTGCCGTTCACGCTGGTTTGTACGCGTGACAAAACAATCTGACCGTTTGGCATTTGTTTGTGCCAGAATTCATATCTGTTGTTAGCAACTGTTTCTTTGCCACATACTTTTGTTGCAGTTGACCAGTAATTAAATTTCGGATTTGTTGCCGAGAATTCATATTTATATGTCTCTGTACATTTATCGCGATCCGTAAATGCAGTTACCCAGTCTTTGGCGTTATCATATTTAATTGCGATCGATGTTTTATCTGGCCATGATGCTTTGACCAAATTATGAAATTCATTATATTCATACGCATAAACATCTGAATCTTTTTTAGCCCATGCATTTTTATTCCAAGTTAAATCATCTTGTTGGTTGTATTTATATTCAGTAATCAGACCGCCGGGGCCAGTGATTTTTTGTACTTTTTTATTTGGAAAATATTTAAAAGTTAATTTTCTTGAATTATTGTCTGCGATTTCTGTTAACAATTCTTTTTGATATTCAAATTTCAAAAAATTTCCGTTTTTATCATACATATGGGTCATTTTTCCATTTGGATCAAAACGTTGAAAACTGCCATCTGGTAAATTTCTAGTGTAATAGCCTTTGGCGAAAATAACATTTTCAACTTCTTTGCCGTTAGCCATAAATTTTTGGCCTTCTTTGATAGCCACTGTAATTCCAAATTGCTTTGCGTAGCTTGATCTGACATCGTCGTCTTCTAAAAGCTGTGAATCGAGCTTGGTCCAAAATTCTGCCGAGCCAGAAGTGTATTTTTTATCCGCTTTCATTTTTGCTTTAATTTGTGAAATTGTCGCATCAACGTCTTTGCGAGTGATTTCTTTCGCTGAATAATTAATTTCTTGGCCGTCACCGCATTCAGAAATTTTAATATTTCCTTCAGATGTTGTTTCAAGCTTTGTTTCAAATTCTGAACACCAGCCAAAACCAAACATACCGTTATAAATCGTACGACTTTTATACGCACGAAGAACGCGCATTTCATAGCCGTTACCGGGAACTTCAAGGTCGACCCATGAATTCGTATAACCTGCATTGTTCATGTCGACTAATGCAAAAATTTTGATCGCAGAAAATAAAATCGTTGTAGATATAAAAAGACGATTCAACATATGAAAACCTCGCTCGTTTGAAAGATGACTGAATTACTTTGAACTGTATTCAGTGTAGCAACTTTTTAGGCGAGGATTCCACTAATGAATGAAAGACCTAGGCCGTAAGCTAGGTCTTTCAGACTTAGGTCTTACAGACCTTGGATCAGTAAACCAATATCGTAATTAATTTTAAGCGGATTATTATCAATTTGTTTGTTGGCATCCATTGTTTTTAATTGATCCAAAGTAAAACCGTGATTTGCCGTCGTATCTTTGACTAAATTATTTCTTAAGAACTGCGTGTAGCGTTGCCATTCTTTTTTGTCTGTTCCATCTTTGCATGTTGCCAGCTCTGTTGGCGATGTTGAACCCCAGCGAACCTCGGGACACATAAATGGATCGAAGGAAATAAATGGTAAGCGTTTTAAGAAGCGCAACAGACTGATTGTCACGGGCTGTGCATTTGAATTTTTATATGTAATTGCACATTTGTTTGCAGCTGTTGTAAATGCCTTAACAAGATCTGTTTTTAAATTTTGTCCGTTGTATGAAATCATTGGGTCTTTGTTGTTAAAACGTTCCAACATCGTTTTTGCTAAAGAAACGATACCTAAAGCATCGTTTCTTAAACGTAAATCACGGCTAGGTGTTGAATACGTTTCCCATGCGTCGGCAGCTGCAAAAATATTATCTGGTAAAACATTAATATGCTCAGATGTGGCAACACCGTTATCAAACGCATCTTGCACATCTTGCGCGCGACCCTTTGCAGAATCACATAAAATATCTGTCACAGTTTTAATTTCATACATCGGCTCGATACGATATTTACCACCGGACAAACGCAACTGCGTCCATTCTTGTAATGAAATATTTTTTCCGTCTTGGGTAAAATTATTAGAATCGTACTGTTCAAGCGAGTATCCAGGTAATTCTTCGTCCGTAGAAAAACGTGTTTGACCGCTGACAATCACTGATGGATCTTTTTTATCAAATTTCGGCGATTCAATTCTTAATGGGCGAAAATTTTTAAACATTCCACCGTGCGAAGCACGATCCATGACAAATTCATCTGTGATCCAGCCTTTGTAGGATATTGAATTGCCTGGATGCCCATCCATAATTAATAATTCGCCATTTGGTTTTACATCATAAACAATTGCGGCATGACCTTTTGTTCCATATACAGGCGTTCCGGATTTAACGTAGTCACCATTTATTTTTGGTGAATAAAAATCGCTGAGCGCGCCAGTTTCTTTATCGCCCGATAGCGTACGAAATGTCCCCGATGAAATCGCATCATTAATAATTAATCCTACGCGCGAAAAACTGCGTGTAACACCCGTCGAGCTTGGCACATTCACGCGCGATGTCGGAATGTTTCCGTTACGGCTGTATCTGTTGTCGTTGATATTGGCTTCATATTTTGCAACTGCCGCTGGTCCATCAGCACCCTTGGTATCTAATAATGTTTGCTTGTATTTTTCATCAGTTGCGATTTGTAATTCAGTGAGCGGAACGGGTACAAATTGGCTGACGAAAGAAAATGGTAAATTATTTTTATACGCAAAATACGCGCGCAAATAATACGGCAAATCTGCACAATCTGAATAATACATATTTTGCATGTCTTCTTCGCTGATCAACATATTTGAAGCTTCTGAAGATAAACACATGTCTAAATTTTGACATTTTGAATAGCCAAGTTTTTTTATAAACTCAGAATATTTTTGCTCGTCTTCAACAGCCCAAGACGTTTTTTTAACTTTCCAAACCATGTCTGTTTTAAACGAACTGACATTCGGGCAGCGCAATGCTTTATCATCATTCAAAACAAATTTTGTATATTTTTGTCCGTTCAACACATATTCACGAGATTTAATTGCGCGACAATCAAAAAACTGACCATCTTTAAGTGGAATCATATACGGATCGGCCACTGGAATTGCAGCAGGTGATTCTTGCGCAATCGATCTGGTAATCCCCTTAAATGATGTGTACTGATCAATACTCATTTTATTTGTTAGTGATGAACAGCCCAAAAATAAAAGCGCTGTTGTTGTCGCGGTTAATATAATTTTCATTTTTTTCATAGCAGTCCTTTTTATTTATTAATTATTTAAATTTAAACTTTAATTGTAACAACTTTTTTAATGACGAAGCCACCGATGGCTTGCAT
>JAYTMM010000127.1:0-4936 GCA_043728555.1 Pseudobdellovibrionaceae bacterium | reverse complement strand
CGTTTAGTGAATTTAGGTTGCGGAACAGGTCATCCATCATTCGTGATGAGTGCATCTTTTACGAATCAAGTTCTGGCGCAAATTGAATTATACACAAATCGTGATAAATATTCTGATATTGCAATCACACGTTTACCAAAACATCTTGACGAAAAAGTAGCTGCGTTACATTTGGGTCAATTGGGTGTGAACTTAACGAAATTATCAACCAAGCAAGCTAAATACTTAGATACGACAGTCGCTGGTCCGTTTAAACCGAACCATTACCGTTATTAATTTATTATGATCGCAATTATATACGCAGGGCTTTCGATTCTGCCGTTAGGTCTTTTGATCTTCGGCAGTATTTTTCTGAAAACGCGATTTAAAAATTTAAATGTTCCAGTGATTTTATCAGTGGGTATTGTCACTTTGGTTTGTGAATTTTTATTTTTTAATTCGCAGTATGCAGAAGCCATTGATCATAAATTATGGAACAGCGTTAGCACTGTGATTTCGTATTTTCCGATTTGGGCAAGTCTGACTGTTTTTTCGGTGTGTACTATTATTTTTTCAGTCACTGAGATTTTTAAATTCAAAAATAAAAATCATTTGATTAAAATTTCAATGCTGATTGCAATTTCGTGGGTTTCATATCGTACTTTGAATCTGAAAAATCAAGATCAGCAGATTTTTAAAACAATCACGATGCTTGCGAAATCGGATTGTTCGGAAGATATCATTCGAAAATATGCCAATGAAAATAATGTTGATTACCAACTGGCCATAGCTGCGAATCCGAAGGCTCCAGCGGATGTGGTTTTAAAATTAAGCCAATCTGAAAATGAAATGGTCCGGTTTTACAGTACATCCAGCCCACGATTATCAAATGAACGTCTGCAAGACATGAAAATAAATGATGTTTCAAAAGAAGTTCGCAAGCAGGCAGAAAACGAGCTGGAATTCACCAGACTGATCAAATAAATTACGACTTTATTTGATCCATGTAATAACGAAGTTCGCCGATGCTTTCTCGAATGTCATCCAGCGCCCGGTGTGAATTTTGTTTTTTGTACACGCGCTGAAATTTATTATTCATGATGACTTTCCATGAACTGACATCAACCATTCGGTAATGCAGGCGTTCTGAAATTTTCAAAAAATATTTCTCAATGAATAAACGGTCTTGCATAATTGAATTGCCGGCCAATATCGGGCGGGCCTTTTTGTCGGTGGCCCATGTTGGAAAATATTTATCAATCATCGTACACAATCTGAATTCGACGCCTTCGGGGTCCATACCAGTGGGGACCTTTGCGGTCAGACCGGATTTTCCGTGGTGTTCAGTGTTCCATGCGTCCATGTTGTCTAAAAATATTTGTGGTTGCTTAACGACAGTTTCAAATGTTTCCAGTTCTTTGAAATTCATGTCGGTGATGATGCAGGCGACTTCGATGATGACTTCTTTGTTTACATCAAGCCCTGACATTTCCATATCCAGCCACAACAGGTGATCTATTTTTTCAAAGGCATGTTTGCTGGCTATTGGTTTCGACATAATTATTATTTAACGATTTCTTTTTTTGAAACTTTGTAATCTTCACCGGCTGATGTGATCGCTGTTTCAATAGCTGCTGTGTCAATTTTTGAAGTTTCTTTGGATTTTAAAATAACAGTTCCGATTTTTGTTTTTTCGTCAACGGTGACTTTACATTCAGACAACATCGCAGAAATTTTTGTATCGTTACAAACGGCCTTGGTAACCATTTTTTTGCAACCACCACAATGCATGCCTTCGACAGTAAAAGTTGCGGTCTCGGCCGCGGCAGTGATTGACAAAGCCATTGCGATAAATACGATGAATGATTTCATAAGTGTGTCCTTTGATTGAATTTTTTAATTTAAGTCTGATTATTCAAGCACGAACGTTCATCTAAGGCTAGCTTGCGGGTGTTTGGTGCGTTATTTTTGCGCATCAATGAAAATACTATTGAATTCAGGCCGTCATTACGTTTATATTACCAGTTCACAATTATTAATAATCTTAACGGAGTGGTAGTTAAGTTGGTTATAACGTCCGCCTGTCACGCGGAAGGCCGCGGGTTCGAGTCCCGTTCACTCCGCCATTTACTTTCTGTAAATGGTTTTTTAAGAATTAAGGATTGATTTTTTCCCATGTCGCAGACTTAACAAATTCTTCTGTGTTTTCAAATTCGGTTGTCAGGATTTTCCCAGTTAAATTAAATATTCGATCTAATCGCTGTCCAACATAATCGGGTCTGACTGATTCGGTCACAGTATTTATAATTTTATTGCCATCAACTTTATAGCTACCAGAGTAGGACACAATTTCTGAAAAGTCTGTAGGCGCTTCAGCAAAGCGTACAATGACGCTCATAAAACCTGTTTCTGAATAGTGTATTGTGCCAGTGTAAAAATCTGAAATCGGCTTAAAGCTGCCATCCTTTTTAGATGTATAGCCGTAGTCTTTTAATTTGTAAGTGCCAGAAATATTTTGAGTCATGACTCTATATACTTTCTATTGGTGAATGGGTTTTTAAGAATTAAACTCAAAGTGAATAATTCTTTTTTTCGATTTTAAAAGCGACATTTTTGTAAAGCTTTCCGCGAAAACCAATTTTTTCGAAATGATCGTAAAGCACGCCGCCGATATTACTCATGGCATTTCTTGAGCGAATATTATTTTCACCGACGTGAAAAATACACGTGTCGATATATTGAAAGGCGTAATCCATCATTATTTTTTTGAGCTCACGATTAAAAGTGCCGCCCCAATATTTTCGCGTCAGAAATGTGTAACCAATGATGACACTTTTTTCTTCCGGCCGATAATCATAGAAACTGGATGTTCCAACAATCTCTGAGCTTTCGTTATCAATAACGGATAATGCGCCTTTTGATTCGATCAGGCCCTGAAAATAAGTTTTAAAAGTTTCAGGTAAATAGCGATCGGGTATGGGATGCACTTCCCAAATTTTTGGATCCGATGCCGCCAAAAATAAGGCGTCATAATCATTTTCATTTAAAGGGCAAAGTGAAAATCGGGGGGCCGTCAGGTTCGGTTGTAAATTCATAAAGGAAGTCTATCTTAGATCAACTGATGAGCCAAGTTTGATTCACAGCAACAGGTTCTCAACTTCTCAACATCACTTTTTCAAAGAAACTGAATTCTCAATACCTGGTTTCATGGCTTCACTGTTGTTTTTAATCGCAGACCAAAAAGCGTCACTTGAATTTAGATCTAACTTTCCATTCTGGTAATTAAATGGTAAACGCAAAGCAACTTTTTTTGTTTTATTATTTTTCAAAAGCCAGTTTCCAAAGGCAGTCCCGATCTCAACAAAAAAATGTTTTATTCCAATATACTTTTGTTTCGGTGCTATGATATCAACGTCATTCAAAAAAAGTTTAGCATAACCGTGCGTGTTTCCTCCAGAGAAGGCGGCCTCTGCAAAAACACTTAATTCGCCCTTAGTGAAATCAACAGGAATATAAAGTAGCAACATTTGATTTATACTGGCCATTTTGAATTTTTCTATTTTAAAATCGACTTCGCCTTCCGGTGGATTTGCTAGAATATTCAGTTTACCAATGACATCGATTTTTGCATGATTCTGAATTTCAGCTTTCAAATAAAATGGGCTGAGTTCTCCCTGAGGGTGACTTCGCAGATTGTGCACTTGAAGTTCTACTTTTTTAACAACGACAGCCAGTGGTTCTTTGAGATCGCGGTTGGTAAATGACAAAGTGCTTTGATGAACTTTGAGTGTTTCGATCGAGATCGGCACAAGCGTATCAAAAACAGCGCGCCAATTTTCTGTAGGTTCTTCTAGACCGGTTTGTTTTTTAGCTTTATCTTCGCTGTCGGCAATTTCAACTTTGGCCTCAATCAGTGTGACATCCGCCGTGATGTTTTTTTTCAAAAGCCCTCGCCAAGCCATAGATAAATCTATTTCTTTGATAAAAAGCAGCGGAGCATTTTTGCTATCGCGTTTTTTGATTTCTAAGTCTTGCAACTGATAGGCGCCGCGATAAAGACTCAGATCCAGATCCTGGACATGTCCATAATAGGTTCCCATTTTTTGATCAAGCAGATGATTCAATACGGCTAATGCAAATGCAGGAATGATCAGACGAATTACAATGAGAACAAGAATGATTATACTAAAAATTTTCAGTTTTTTCATACACGTGTATTTCGCATCAGATAAAATGAAGAAACTTCTGCTCCCAAAAAAAATACAAGTGCCGAATAATAAATCCATACCAATAGAACAACAAGAGAACCAGCGGCGCCGTAGGCCGATCCTATCGCCGTCTGTCCGAGATAAGTCCCAATTGCAGTTTTTCCAATGACAAACATAACAGCCGTTAAAAACCCTCCGACCATATAGTTAGATCGTTGGGCGCTGCGGTCGGGCATCCAACGGAAAATTAAGGCAAACAGAATTCCATAGATCATAAGATTAATAAAAGCACTCAGCAGTTTCACGCCCGCAAGCTGATAGCTGGTCATAAAATAAGAAATGATTGTTGAAACTCCTAACGAGACCATAGAAATAAAAATAAAACTCAGTAGAATTCCCATTGAAAGCAAACGACGCATGAGAAAACTGTTTAAAACTCCAATATTTTTTTGATTTTTTGTGGGAACATTGGCTTTGAAAATAATATTCAAAGCCGATTGCAGCTGTACAAAAACCACGCTGGCTGAAAGCATAAGAAAAATGGCTCCGAGCCAACTTGCTGTCGCAGAAAGATCCGTATGGCTATTGGCCGAGTTTACAATCGACTCAAAAACCTGGCTTGCTTCCGCACCGATGAGCTCTCGTGTTTGCAGTAGAAACTGTTCCTGCAAATCAAACTGCATAAATGAAAACATTGCGATGAGCAATAGAACCATTGGTGCAATTGCTAATGCAGTCACATAGGCCAA
>JAYTMM010000126.1:0-1977 GCA_043728555.1 Pseudobdellovibrionaceae bacterium | reverse complement strand
ACTTGTGCGATGTATGGCAAATTTCTGTAATAACCTTGGTAATCAAGACCGTATCCGACCACAAATTCATTCGTGATTTTGAAGCCAACATGATCTAATTTACAAGGTACTTTCAAGGCTTCAGGTTTTTCTAATAAAGTCACAGTTGTGATTGAAGCTGGTTTTCGTGATTCCATCGATTTAATTAAATAATTCATTGTTAAACCCGTGTCGACAATGTCTTCGATCAGAATAACGTGCTGGCCTTCGATGGGATTCGCTAAATCTAAAGTTACTTTCACTTCGCCAGATGATGTTGTTCCACCGTGATAACTTGAAACTCCAAAAAATTCGCATGTGATGTCGGTGTTTATTTCACGAATAAGATCTGAGTAAAATAAAAATGAACCTTTTAATACACAAACAGCGACAACTTTTTTGCCTTGAAACTTTTTTGTTAAATCTGCACCAATAGATTTAATTTTTTCTTGCAGTTGGGTTTCTGTGATATACGGTTTTAAATCTAAATTTTTTGCATTCATGAAAAATCCTTTTTAGACAAAAGAGTTATTGAGTAATTCGCCAAGGCCACCGGCTCCGGGAATAATATATTGTTTATCATTAAGCCCTTTTTCTTGATCCCAGTAAAGGCCTAAAGGTGATTTTAACACATGGCTTTCGGACATTCCGCGGTCGACGCGCAGAGCGAAAACTTGAATATTTTTTGGGCCATTTAAAATCTTTTTCAGGTATTCAGGTGTGACAATCAGGTGTAAAGCAACAAATTGTTTAACGGGACCTTTAATTTCTTTTTGATAGTATTCAATCGCTGATTCGATGGTGCCACCGGTCGCGCCCATAGGGTCCGGAAATAAAACGAACGAATCTGTAATTTCGCCCCCAATTTTGTAACTGCCCAAATGTGTTCCGGTGACAGTGTTTTTCTGATCTGTGACTCTGGCTGCAAAAATATGATCTTGACGAATATTTTCTGGCTTTAATATCCAATGCAAAAATTCGTAACAAATATGACTGGGGAATGTGCCTGCACGAGCCAAATTGACCGTAACAGCCTTTGTATTTGGGTCAATGATATCTGATTCCAGATCCGCGTTCATGCGCGTTTTTTTGATCGATTTTATTTTAGGAAAAATCTGATTCGCTGCGCTTGTAACCAAATTTGTATATAACTGCTGAACGATACGATTCATTTCAGGCTGTTGTGTTTCAGAAATACATAATTTTGTGAGTAGAGATTGAGAAAATAAATCATCAATCAGATGAAATCGTTCACCATAGTGGTGTTTCAGTTCTGTCATAAAGGCTTCTTTCTGGATTAAAGCGGTTCGATCAAAATAATAAATTCAGTTTTTTGATTTAAAAAATCTTGAGATTTCAGAATTTGAAACGGCTGAGTGCTAAACAAAGTTGTTTCATTTTCAAATCCGACCATCGCAGATTTCCAATTAATAAAAAATACAGCATTTTTTTGTAGTTCAAATTCAATTGGCAAATCGACTTTACCAGAGCGTGAAATTTTTGTGATGTTTATATGGCCCTGAGTTGTATTATTTTCTTTAGATTTAATGTCGATATTTGTCTGCAGTCCTAAAAATTCAGATGTTTCTTCAACAGTTTTTCCTGATAATAAGGCTTCGGGTTTTTTAAGATACAATTTTTTCTGTTCAGTTTTCAAATCTTTAAATTTAATAGATGTTCGCGATTTGAAATCGGGTAAAATTCCGGCAGAAACATCACCGATATAGCTCTGGTAAAGTCCCAATCGTTGACTGTCGGCAATCCAACTGTTTAACACTTCGCGCGACACTTCGGCATAAATTAATTTAACGTCTGAACTTGGTTGTGAATTTGGGACTGCGTTTTCGGCTGACGAAAATTCGTTTGTGTTGACTTGATCAGAGACGCTGAGTTCGATTTTATCTGGATCATCTTTGAATGTTGAAGACGTAGACTCAACTTTTTGCGTCGGTGCGGTTG
>JAYTMM010000125.1:0-17499 GCA_043728555.1 Pseudobdellovibrionaceae bacterium | reverse complement strand
GAAAGTTTAAGTATTATCAAAGAAAGCTCTGATGAACGCAGGCAATTAATTGATGACGTTATTCGCAGTATTTATAAAAACGGCGCAAGTGTTATCTCTGATTTTAAAAAAGTATTGCGAACCAGAAATAAAGTTTTAAAAGATTACCGAGACGAAAAAGTATCGCGTGGTATGACTTTACAAACTCTTGAAAGTGTAAACCCCAGCTATTTTAAGTTAGCGACGGAACTAACATGTTTAAGAATAAATTCTTTAAATGAAATAAAAAATGACGTTGAAATTTATTTAAAAAAAATAGATCAAAAAAATTCTGTGAATTTTGATTTTGAATATATTATCTCAGATCAAAAAATCACTGAAAACAGCTTAGAAAATGTTCATAAAATTTTACAAAAAAGATCCTTAGAATTAGCTGCTGCAGAGCTTTCAAGCGGGATCACTTTAGTAGGCCCACAGAAGCACGATGTCATTTTCCTATATAATCGAAATGACTCACGTTTTTTCTGTTCACAGGGGCAGCAAAGATCGATCATATTAGCTTTCAAAATGGCTCAGATCGTGTATCATCAAAAGGTTCACGGATTCTATCCGATTTTGCTTTTGGATGACGTGTTGTCTGAGCTTGATCAAGGCAAGCAAGCAGCATTAATTTTAGCACTGAATGAAATTCAAACTCAGACGTTTTTAACGACGACCGATGTTGATGTGCTGAAAAAATTAAACATGGATCAAAGCCAAATCTTTAAAGTTCGTGATGGAAGAATTGTGCAGTAAAATAATACAGTAAATACAAACGGTATTGTTATTAGTTAAAAAAGAAATTGTAAAAATTAAAAGACGGAAAAGGAAGTTCTATGTCTGATTCAATGAATACAAACGTTGATGCAACGGTTGATTATGGTGCGGATTCAATTCAAGTTCTAGAAGGATTAGAAGCTGTTCGTAAGCGTCCGGGTATGTACATCGGCGACACAACAATTCGTGGTTACCATCACTTGGTTTATGAAATTGTTGATAATGCTGTGGATGAACATTTAGCTGGATATTGTAAAAACATTTATATCACAATCACAACAGACGGATCATTACGTGTTGATGATAACGGTCGCGGCGTTCCGGTTGGCCCACACAGATCTGGTAAAGACGCTATGGAAGTCGTCTATACGGTTCTACATGCCGGTGGAAAATTTGAAGGCTCTGCATATAAGGTTTCGGGCGGTCTACATGGTGTCGGTGCCTCTGTAACGAATGCGCTGTCATCACGATGCCAAGTTGAATCACATAAAAACGGAAATTTATATCGCCAAGTTTACATGAAGGGCGATCCACAAGGTCCTGTTGAAAAAATTGGCCCCACGGACAGATCTGGCACGATCGTAATGTTTAAACCCGATTTAGAAATTTTTAAAGAAGAAGGTATGTCGTTTGATTTTAACACACTATCAACACGCTTTCGTGAAACTGCATTTTTAAATGCAGGTTTACATATTTCTTTAACAGATGAACGCAACGGTAAAAAAGTTGATTTTCAATACACAAAAGGTATTGCGGAATTCGTTGCATATTTAAATGAATCAAAAAAACCAATTCACAGCGACGTGGTTTATTTTAAAGGCGAGCGGGATCAAGTCGAAGTCGAAATCGCTATGCAATGGAACGATTCTTATTCTGAATCGATTTATTGCTATGCAAATAATATTAATACGCACGAAGGCGGCACGCATTTAATTGGTTTTCGCGGCGCTTTAACAAGATCGACAAACACATATGCTGCGCAAAAAAATCTTTTAAAGGATTTTAAAGAATCTTTAGAGGGTGAAGATATTCGCGAAGGTTTGGCTGCAATTATTTCTGTTAAAGTTCGCGAACCTTTATTTGAAGGACAAACAAAAACTAAACTTGGTAATGCTGAAGTTAAAGGTATTGTTGAATCGCTAGTAAATGAAAAATTATCTGATTGGTTTGACAGAAATCCAAATCCATCAAAAACAATTATTACAAAATGTGTAGAATCTGCCCGTGCCCGCGATGCCGCACGAAAAGCGCGTGATTTAACGCGCCGAAAAACAGCCTTGGATGGCGGTTCGCTTCCAGGAAAAATGGCCGATTGCCAAGAGCGCGATCCTGCAAAATGTGAACTGTATTTAGTTGAGGGAGACTCGGCTGGTGGATCTGCAAAGATGGCGCGCGACCGAAAAACTCAAGCGATTTTACCATTGAAGGGTAAAATTTTAAACGTTGAAAAAGCCCGCTTTGATAAAATGTTATCAAATGACGAGATCCGCATGATGATTTCAGCATTGGGAACTGGTATCGGCGTAGAAAATGTGAGTGCGGACAAGGTTCGTTATCATAAAATTATTATCATGACCGATGCCGACGTGGATGGATCACACATTAGAACACTATTATTAACATTCTTTTATCGACAGATGCCCGTGGTTTTAGAAAAAGGTTATATTTATATCGCGCAACCTCCGCTGTACCGAGCTAAAAAAGGCCAATCTGAAACATACTTAAAAGATGAATCTGCGTTGACAGAATATTTATTAAGTTCAGGTCTAGACAGTTTTGAAATTAAAAATAAACAAACAGACGCTGCAACAATGAGGCAGTTTATTTTAAATATTCAGAAATTTTATTCGTTATTAAAAACTTCATCATCGAAATACGATTCAGATGTTTTATATTACATGATTAGTAAGGTTTCAGATTTAGAAAAAACTTTAAAAAGTGAGCCGCTATTAACAACAGCTATTGGTGATTTAAAGGCATGGATTTTCGCACAACCCACATTGGGAATCACAGAGCTTGAATTTTTAGTCACAAACGAAAATGGAAAAGCTGAAGTCACAATTAATACAACACGATATGCTGACCGCAAAAAAACAGTGTTCAGCGTCGACATGTTGTTGGCTTCAGAAATCATTGAAATACGCTCTGTGTGGCAAGCGATTCAGGGTGTCTCGTTGTTGCCACTAACAACAGTTCGAAACAATGCAGAAACTCAATATGAAAATTATTTCGAATTTTATAAACAGACCATGGAAAACACAAAAAAAGGTATTTACATTCAGCGATACAAGGGCTTGGGTGAGATGAATCCTGAACAATTGTGGGATACGACTTTAAATCCAGCGAACAGAAATTTATTGCGAGTAACAATTGACGACGCTGTTGCGGCTGATGAAACATTCAGTATTTTAATGGGTGAACAGGTTGAGCCGCGCAGAAAATTTATTCACGACAACGCGCTTTCAGTTCGCGCGCTGGATGTTTAGATTTTATAGAAAATTTGTCGGTTGAATTTTTAAAGCAATAATTTTTAGAAAATAATTAGGTGATATATGAGTTTTGAAAATAATGAAAAAGGCGTAACAAACATAGACATCAATAAAGAAATGCGCGAAGCGTATTTGCAATATTCGATGTCGGTCATCGTGGGTCGCGCACTACCAGATGTGCGCGACGGCTTAAAACCCGTTCACAGACGAATTTTGTTTGCGCAGCATGAATTATCGAATACACACGAAAAGCCGTATAAAAAATCAGCGCGTGTTGTTGGTGATGTGATCGGTAAATACCATCCACATGGTGATACCGCTGTTTATGAATCAATGGTTCGAATGGCGCAGGATTTTTCGCTTCGTTACCCGCTTATAGACGGCCAGGGAAATTTCGGTTCAATTGACGGCGACTCAGCCGCAGCAGCTCGTTACACCGAAGTCCGCATGACCCGATTAGCCGAGGAATTATTAGCTGATATTGAAAAAGAAACCGTTCCGTTTGGCCCCAACTATGATGACTCATTAGAAATTCCCTTGGTACTGCCTGCGAAATTTCCGAATTTATTAGTCAATGGTTCATCGGGAATTGCTGTGGGAATGGCTACGAATATTCCGCCGCACAATTTGGGCGAAGTCATTGATGGAACAATTCATTTAATGAATAATCCAGACTGTTCGATTGATGAGCTGATCGAAAAAATCCCAGGGCCCGATTTTCCAACGGCGGGTATTATTTCGGGACGTGCAGGAATTTTACAGGCTTATAAAAAGGGTCGCGGCATTATTACTGTTAAGGCTCGCACAGAAATTGAATTTAAAAAAGATCACGAAGAAATTATTATTACAGAGCTTCCGTTTCAGGTTAATAAAGCAAAATTAATCGAAGGCATGGCAGACCTTGTGAAAGAAAAAACTGTTGAAGGTATTTCCGACATTCGTGATGAATCATCGCGCGAAGGCATGCGTGTTGTTATTATTTTAAAGCGCGGCGAAAACGCATCAGTCATATTAAACCGTTTGTTTAAATTTACTCAGATGCAATCAAGCTTTGGTATTATCATGTTGGCGCTGGATGCGAAAAGCCAGCCCGTTGTTTTTGATCTGAAGAAAATGCTTGAGGCTTTTATTGATCACAGACGCGATGTTGTTACAAAGCGCTGTATTTTTGAATTAAAAAAAGCACAAGAGCGCGCTCATATTTTAGAGGGCCTGAAAAAAGCTCTGGATCAAATTGATGCCGTAATCGCAACGATTAAGGCTTCAAAAGAAGCCGCAAGTGCACGTGAAGCTTTGATGACAAAATTCACATTCAGCGAACGCCAAGCTGTTGCGATTTTAGAAATGCGTTTACAGCGCTTAACAGGTTTAGAAATTCAAAAAATTGTTGATGAATTAAATGAATTAACAAAACAAATTGAATGGCTTCGTTTTGTTTTGGCGGACGTTAAAGAAATTTATAAAATTATTATGTCTGAGCTTGAAGACATCAAAAAACGATACGCAAATCCGCGTCGTACAGAATTAACAGGCGATACGGATGATATCGAAGACGAAGATTTAATTGCTGACGAACCAATGGTTGTGACGATCACAAACACGGGTTACATCAAGCGTATGTCGACTGAAGAATATCGCGTGCAAAAACGCGGCGGCAAAGGCTTAAAAGGCATGGAGACGCGCGAAGAAGATTACGTCACAGATTTATTCACAGCTTCGACAAAAACAATGTTGTTGGTGTTAACTGATAAAGGCAAAGTTCACTGGTGTAAGGTTCACAGATTGCCATTAGGAAGTCGCACATCAAAAGGTAAAGCGATTGCAAATGTTGTTCAATTGGGTGCGGATGAAAAAGTACGCGCAATTTTACCCGTGAATGAATTTTCAGAAAATAAATATGTTGTGATGTTGACTGAAAAAGGAATCATTAAAAAAACATCGTTGGATGCGTTTTCGAACCCTCGCCAAGCAGGTATTATTGCATTAACAACTGATTTAGACGATCAAGTTGTTGCAGCAAAAATTTCTGATGGAACTTGCGATATTTTTATTGCGACCAAAGAAGGTATGTCGATTCGTTTTAACGAAGACGATGTGCGCGGCATGGGAAGATCAGCTCGCGGAGTTAAAGGCATTACGCTTTCAAAAGAAGACGTTGTTGTTGGAATGCTTGTGTTAGAAAAAAATACGACAGATACAATTTTAATGGTCACAGGAAAAGGCTATGGAAAGCGCTCTGAAACTACTGAATATCGTGTTCAAGGTCGCGGCGGTGTTGGTATCATCACACAAAAAACGACAGACAAAGTCGGTAACGTTGTTGGAACAACGCGCGTGAAATCAACTCAAGAATTAATTTTATCAACAGATCAGGGTCAAGTGATTCGAATGAAAATTTCGGATATTTCGGTCTTGGGTCGAAATACTCAAGGCGTTCGATTAATTAATCTTGATGAAAAACAAGAATTCGTCACAAGCCTTGCGGTTGTTGATGACGAAGAAAAAGTTGGCGAAGAAGTTCACTAATTTGAAGACATTGTTAGATAATAAAATTCACAAAAAGCTTTCGCAAATTTTTTTTGCGGGAGTTTTTTTGTTTCTAGGTTTTTCTTGTCAATCAAGGTCTGAAAAACTGTATACCCAAGCCTATGAAAAAATTAATCAAAATTTATTTGCAGATGCCATAGAGCTGTTAGAGTCTAGCGCAGCCTTAGAAAAAGAAAATCTAAAAAAAACCAAAGCCTTATTCGAGGCCGCTAGGCTTCTGCGTTTTGAAATTCACAATTACGATGCGGCGTTAACAATTTTACGTAAAATTGTTTTAGAATCCGAGGACGCGAAATTGCGATTGCTATCGCAAGAATCCATCGCAGAAATTTATTTTGATCACCGACAAGATTATCCGGCGGCACTGAATGAGCTGTTAATTTTAGAGCCACTATTGCAGGAATCCAAAAAAAAAGAAAATATCCGCCTTAAAATTGCACAAGCTCAAAGATTTTCAGGCAACAACGCCGCGGCCCTGGAATACGTCGATGTAGCTTTAAAAAGCAGCGATGCTCTAAGAAATAATTTTTTAAAATTAAAGGCACAAATATTTCAAAGCCAGCAAAAATACGATGAAGCTTTGAAAATATATGAAAATATTTTTTTAAAAACGCCAGACTATTTTATTCACGAAAACTTATTTTCTGCCACAAGTAATATTCACGAAGAAAAAAAAGATTACAAAACAGCAATTGAATATCTAGAAAAAAACGCCAATCAAATCGCCGATAAAAATTATTTAGAATTAAGAATTAAAAAATTAAAAGAAAAACAAATAGCAAAACCCTTTTCGAAAGGCGTCAGAAAATAATGAAAAAAAATAAATACATTATGTTTGCGGCCATCGGTTTTGAACTTATCGGTTTTATTCTGGCGGCTATTTATGGCGGTGAAGAACTGGCAAAGCGTGGCGCGCCTGAATACATCAAAGCAGTGTTGATCGTAGCCGCTTTTATTTTGTGGTTTATCAGTTTAATCATAAAACTGAAAAAGGCAGAAAAATGATTAAAAAAATAGTTGTTCTAAACCTGATATTATCGACGTTGTTGGCAGCGTGTTTATATTTTTTTATGAATAAAAATGTAGCAGTTTCGGTGCTTGCAACAAGTCTAATGCTGGTTCTGAATTTATCCGGCCTTTTTATGTTTTGGCGAGTCGTCTTTTTAAAGAAATCTATTGCCCTTGGGCTTTTGATTATTATATTTAAGTATCCACTGATTGCGTATTGTTTATGGCAAATGTCGAGACAAGATTGGGTTCATCCCATCGGAGTTTTCGTTTCGATGTTGTTGTTTTTATTAAGCATCGTTGGTGTGGTTCTTTACGATCAAAGGAGAAGTCATGCATTTTAACTGGACGCAATTAATTCCCGGAGTTGGCCATCACTATACTCATGTGGCGACGCTTTTAATAGTTTCAATTATTTTAATGCTTATTGGTGTTTATGCAAAAGCGTCTTTAGGCACTGGCGAAGTTGCGGTGATTCCAACAAATAAATTTTCTGTGCGTGGAATTTTTGAATTTTTCACTGAATATATCGGCGGATTAGCAGAACAAGTGATCGGTCATCATGGTCGCGCATTTGCTCCGTATTTTGCGGCGATATTCACATATATTTTATTTAATAATTTAGTCGGAATTATTCCGGGAATGACTCCGGCGACTGAAAATTTTAATACAACATTTGCGTTCGGTGTTTTTTCATTTTTAGCTTACAATATCGTGGGTTTAAAAAATGGTGGCCTTGGATATTTAAAACATTTTTTAGGTCCAGTGATTTGGCTTGCGCCGTTGATGTTGTTGATCGAATTAATTTCTCATATTATTCGACCGCTGACATTGGGTTTGCGTTTAGCTAACGTAATGACGGGCGACCATACTGTGCTTTCGGTATTTTTAGATTTATTTCCTGTGGGCCCGGCGATTCCATTTTATTTAATGGGTTTGTTGGTTTGCACCATTCAGGCATTCGTATTTACTTTATTATCAATGGTCTATGTGGCTCTTGCGACAGCCGACGATCATCACTAACAATAATTTTACGAAAAAAATTCGTAAAACAAAAATCTCAAAAAGGAGATCACAATGAAAAAAGCAATTTTATTTGCGACAACAACTTTGGCTTCTGTTTTAGCATTCGCTAACGACGGCGCAATGAACGCAAACAGCGGCATGGTTGCAATTGGTTCAGCAATCGCTATTGGTTTGGCTGTTTACGGCGGAACCTCAGCTCAAGGTAAAGCAGCAGCAGCAGCATTAGAAGGAATGGCTCGTAACCCAGCAGCTTCTGACAAAATGTTTACTCCGCTTATTTTATCATTGGCTTTAATCGAGTCATTAGTGATCTTGGCGTTCCTAGTAGCTTTCATTAAGTTACCAGCAGCATCTTTCGGTTTCTAGTTTGCGCGAAGCTTCACACTGGATGTGAAACTCGACTGATTTAAATTTTAAGAAATAAAAAACCCGATAGTGATATCGGGTTTTTTATTTTTAAAAACTCAGTGGAGAGCTCTTACAAATATTTATTCACAACATCCATTACAGAGCTTTGAATTTTATCCAACCCCGCTTGTGTCGATGATTCAAACCGAACAACTAAAACAGGTTGTGTATTCGAAGATCTGGCCAGCGCCCAGCCATTTAAATCTTTACCAGAAAAACTGATTCGGATGCCATCGATCAAATTCACTTTGTAATCGTCCGAGGGTTTTGAAAAAGCTTCTTTGACTTTTTCGACGATCAAAATCTTTTTTTCCTCTGTCGTGTCGATGCGAATTTCAGGCGTATTAAATGCTGGAGGAAGTCCGGCCAATAATTCTTGAATATTTTTTCCGGTGTTGGCGATGATTTCGCACAATCTTAGTCCAGCGTAAGGTGCATCATCGTACCCGTAATTTCTGTCGGCGAAAAATATATGGCCCGACATTTCACCGCCGAACGGCGACGTTTCATTTTTTATTTTTTCTTTGACCAAGCTGTGGCCGGTTTTCCAAAGAACAGGAATGCCGCCGTGTTTTTCAATATCTGTGTACATGCGATCAGAACATTTAACATCGCCAACAATTTTACCACCAGGATTTGATTGTAAAATTGATCTTGAAAAAATAGTCATCAACTCGTCGCCGTAAATCATTTTTCCAGTGTGATCGACGATTCCGATCCGATCCGCATCGCCGTCAAAACCAATTCCTACGACAGCTCCCGTTTCAAGAACTTTGTTTCTAAGGTCGACCAAGTTTTCTTCGACCGTTGGATCGGGATGATGATTTGGAAAATTTCCGTCAGGCTGTTCAAATAAAATTTCAGGCTGCAGGCCGACAGTGTTGAAAAGTCTGCGGACAATCGCACCACCCGCACCGTTTCCGCAATCAAGGATAACCTTGATTGGTTTAATCTGGCCGAATTCTTTTTTGTAGCGCTCAAGATATTCAGGAAAAATATCATATTTTTTTTCTGACCCACCAAAATGTGCGACATAGCTTTTGTTATCAATAATTGTTTTTAGTTTTAAAATTTCTTCGCCAAAAATTGTCGTTTTCCCAAGTGATATTTTAAATCCGTTATATTCAGGTGGATTATGGCTGCCCGTCACCATGATGCCACCATCAAGATCCAGTTGAAACATTGAAAAATAACTGATGGGGGACGTGACTAATCCCAACAAATAAACTTCGCCGCCCGATTCAACAAAACCCTTTTTTAAATTCTCAATCAGTGGTCCGCACGAAGTTCTGGCATCATGGCCCAAAGAAAGTCTAAGATTTTTTTTATTTAATTTTTGGCTGGCATAACTGTAATAAGCTTTCCCCAAGTGGTAAGCGAAGTCGTTGTTGAAATCTTTGTTGTAAACTCCACGAATATCATATTCGCGAAAAATAACGGGATTCATAATCATATTTTTTCCTTGTGCAGAAGTTTTACGTTTAATCGCATTGCATCTATCATAGACGCAGGATTGGCTTTGTTTAAATTAAAAATATCGTTGGCCGTACCATGGTCAACGCTGGTGCGAATAAATGGCAGACCGATTGTGATGTGAACGCCCGAATCCTGACCGTGTTGCATTTTAAAAGGAATCAGGCCTTGGTCGTGGTAAAGTGCTAAAAAGAATTTATACTTTGGCCAGTTTTTTTTCAGAAAAGCAGCGTCTGGAGAAATTGGATTTGAATAGAATGCAGAAGCCCTGCGGGCTAGGAATTTCTTTTCAAAAGAACCCAATATTCCTTTTTCGCCAGCGTGCGGATTTAAACCTAGTAGCGCCACAGGTTTTTTTGATTTAAAAATATTTGAAAATTCTTTAGCGCCCTGAAAAACTGACGACAAATACTTTTTGTTTGATAGTATTTTTTCAACATTTTTAAGGGGCACATGGTCGGTCGCAATCATCACGTGAAAATCGCGGCCGACAAAACCCATAAACAAATTATTTTTCGGAAATATATCACGAAAAATGCCCGTGTGGCCAATAAACGGATATCCAGATTTTTGAATACCAGTTTTTGATATTGGTCCTGTCACCAAAGAATCAAACAATTTATTTTTACAAAGGTGCGTGCACGCAATAACCCATTCCGCGGGCACAGTTTTTAAAGCGAGATCAAAAATAAAACCCGAATCCAAAGACTTTATTTTTTGTAAAATATCAAAAAAAATCAGGGCAGATTCAATACTGTAAAAAGTCATGCGACCAAATTTCGAATCTAATTT
The DNA here is from genome assembly GCA_043728555.1 of Pseudobdellovibrionaceae bacterium. GTDB lineage: Bacteria > Bdellovibrionota > Bdellovibrionia > Bdellovibrionales > Bdellovibrionaceae > Pseudobdellovibrio. The sequence continues at coordinate 6,961 of JAYTMM010000125.1, read as the reverse complement.
TTTTAAAAGCCTATCTTGATTTTTTTCTAAATTAAAACTACGAAATAAAAAAAACGCACAATTTTTTTGCGGACCAATTTGTGCCAATGCTTTTGCGGCGACTTCGAGGCCAATTCCGTCAGCATCGCCCGTCGTCAACGCAATTTTTTTATAATTAAGACTTTTCTTAGTTGATTTTGATGTAGGCATCTTGTTTTTTTGATTCAAACCAGTTTTTTAACTGGCGTTTGAAATTTTTTTCAACTAACGAGGCTTTGATTTGTTCTTTGATTCTTAAAAATTGAGGATCTTGTGTAATTTTTTTATCCAGAACTTTTAGAATGTGAAAGCCAATTTTTGATTGAATGATTTTCGAGATTTGATTCTTGTCTAAAGACGCGATTGCACTTTCCAGCTCGGGAACAAATTCGCCAGATTTAAAATTACCCAACACTCCGTCTTTGTTGGCGCGCGGATCTTCGTTAAATTTATTTGCAAGTGATTCAAAAGATTCGCCAGCTTGTGATTTTAATAAAACCGATTCGGCCCGCGCTAGCGCTTCTTTGGGCGTGCCCTTTTTAGGGTTAAAGTAAATCTGCGCAACAGAAAATTCATTCACAACCGGCTTGTATTTTGGAAACTGTGCGCGGAATTCGCTGTAAGCGTCTTCGTCGGTGATGCGCAATTTTGAAATAACTTCAGCTTCGAAAAAAGATTGTCGTTCAAGCTTAGCTTTTAAAAAGGCGCGGTATTCAGGAATTGTGCTGCCCTGTTTTTTAATTGACGACTCAAGCTGTGCCTTTGTCATTTGATTGCGTTTGGCCATAGTTTGCATTTCGGTATCAATGCGATCTTCGGATAAGGTCAGATTTAATTTTTTAATTTCTGATTCAATCAGTTTTTCTCGAATTAAATAATCAAGCTGAGCTTTCGAATCCGATTTTAGTGTTTCTTTTTTTTCATCCAGCAATAACGCGTCATCAAGGCCGCCTTCTTTTTTAGATCTGGCGGGCATCGCAGACAGTTCAGATCGCAAAACGGGTTCCGAATTTACGATAGCGATAATTTTGTCGACAGATTCAGAAGCGAAAGCGGCTGATATTGCCAAAGTAAAAAGTAAAAATAATTTCATGGACTATTCCTCGCGTGTTTCAACCGAAATAGCCTCGATGGCCACGGTGTTTTTATAGACAGTATATCTCTTGATTTGCTCGTCCAGCCAAGCTGAAAATCGAGCCGTTTCGCGTAACGAAAAAATTTCATTTTTAATCTGCGCAGAAACATCTTCTAATTGTCGCTGTCGGGCTGGTTTGCGTTGCGATACCTTAAACAGCCGAAATCCTTCACCAACCTTAATGGGCCCGATCAGTTCAGTTTTTTTATTTGTGAACAAAACATCTAAATCGGCGACCGAATCGCGCTCTATCCAACCAAAAATACCGTCTTGAGGCTTGGGGTTTTCAATCGAATAATCTTGAATAAGTTTTTCGAAGGTCGTTTTTTTAGATAATTTTTTTATAACATCAGCCTGACCCTCGTCAGAAATTAAAAGGCTTTTAACCAAGATGGATTCTTTCTGAAAATATTTATTTTTATTTGATTCATAGTAGCCCTTAACATCAGCGTCAGAAATGGGATCAATTTTTTTCTGTAGTTCTTTAAATAATAATTGGCGCTTATAGGCCAGCCGCAAACCACCAGCCCAAGCATCATAAGACAGATCTTCTTCGGCCAAAGACGTTCTAAATGCTGAATCCGACGGATATTTTTTAGTTATCGCAGAAACCTGTTCGTCGAATTTTTTTTCATCAACCACCAATTTTGATTCTGTAAACCAAATATCCACAAGGCTGTCTAAGATAAAATCTGAAATTATGCGGTCTTTGAATTTTTTAACAACAGCGGGATCTTTGGCAGACAGAGGATCTAAATTTTTTAATTTCTCGGCCAACTTTTTTGAAAAACTTTGTAGGGTCATTTTTTGTTCTTGAATTTGCACAACAGTTTTTGAAAATATTCGTTTTGAAAATAAATCACAACCGGTCGAAAAGAAAACAACAAAGCAAAAAAGCCCCGCGGTAGCGAGGCTTTTTTTAAAGGAATTCTGCTTAATAAAATTATTCAACCAGTTTCGAGTTAACATTGACGGGGTAATTCTTTTTTAAACCAGCAAAAAATTTATCAAATAAAACGCGACGCTTTTCATCAAAAACAGCCATGCGTATTTCGCGTTTTGGCGCCTCTTCAAAGGTACGCTTGCCAGTTAATTTAATAATATGAAAACCAAAAGCAACCTCAACAAGGTTCGAAGTCACTTCGTTTAATTTTAATTTGTTCGCAGCCTCATAATAAGCACCATTTAAAGTAATGCGCGACTGCCAACCGACATCACCGCCCAAATTTTTTGTTGTTGTATCATCTGAATATAAACGAACAAGTTCTTCGAAGGGACGTTTTGATGATTTAACCTCGGCTAAAATTTCATTCGCGCGTTTTTTCGCTTCTTCGCGCTGAGCCTCGGTTGCACCCGGCTTAACTTCAATTAAAATTGTAGAAACGCGGATTTGCGGATTTTTCGAATACCAAGCTTTCATTTCTTCGTCAGAAACTTTAGCTTCTTGAACTTTTTGACCCAATTCTTTTTCAAGTAAACCTTTATACATCGCCTGATTCATCTGATCTTGAACGATGGCGTCTTTTTCAAGACCGCGTTTTTTCGCTTCTTGTAAACCCATTTCGTAGCGAACAAGGTCTTCTAAGAAAACCTTCTTGCTCGGTGCATTTGATAAAACCTGAGACGTTATGTCTTTGTATTTTTTATTGAATTCACCAAGCGTAATTTTTTTTGACCCAACAGTTGCGACAACGTCAGAATCTTTTTGTGCGAAAGAAAATGAAGTGATGAATAAAAAACAAACTAATAAAATCCGTTTCATGCTGTTTCTCCGTGTTTTTCTATATATATGTTAGCTATATATTATGCTAAGTCGCAGCGCTCGGGGCCGCAATTAAATTGGCCGATTGTCTGCGCGCATCAAAAAGCTGATTTTGCAGAGCTTTTGCCAAATCGGGATCTCTGGGGTCGATCGATTTATCAATCACCAAAGCTGGGCCTTGCCAACAAATTTGAACTTTTGAAAATGGTTTCGGTAAAAAAGTTTTATTCCATGATTTCGGAAAATGCCATGCGCGATCGGCGGCTACGCCGCCAACAAAAATCGGAGCCCTTACTAGTCGTGCTGTTTCAAAAATACCAGGCTTTACTTCAAAAATCGGACCCTTCGGCCCATCGACTGCAAAACTGCAACTGTGACCCAATTTACAAAGTTGAATCAAACCCTTCAATGCAGAAACACCACCACGCGTGGATGATCCGCGCGAAGTTTTGCCGCCCATTAAACGAACCGCCGTATTCATCAATTCGCCATCTTTGCTGGTGGATGTGATCGTTGCCGTTCGATATTTTCTAATTTGCGATAATAAAACCAATTCGTCGCCGTGAAAATGCGCCAACACAAAAGATTTTTTTTCAGAAATACAAGCCTTCATTTCTGGATGTTCAAAAACAGAAATTCTCCACGTCGAAGAAAGTATTTTATAAATAACCCAGATTAAAAAACCTAAAACAATTCCCCGAAATTTATTCACAAATGCAGTCAATGCTTTTTCTAACCGTGAAGCGCTTTTTTGAATTCTTCAGTCAACTTTGGAATAATTTCAAATGCATCACCCACGATTCCGTAAGTCGCTTTTTGAAAAATCGGAGCATTTGCATCACTGTTAATTGCAACTATGACTTTTGATCCGCTCATACCGGCCAAATGCTGAATTGCACCTGACAAGCCCACCGCAATATACAAAGACGGCGCCACTGTCTTTCCGGTTTGACCGACCTGCATTGAATGGCCAACCCAACCCGCATCAACAACCGCACGAGTTGCGCCAACAGTTGCGCCCAAAACATCGGCCAGATCATGTAACATTTTAAAATTGCCAGCTTCTTTTAAGCCGCGACCGCCAGAAATAATAATATTTGCTTCTGTTAAATCTAATTTTTCAGATGTGCCTTTAACGATTTCTTTGATCAATGTTTTTAAATTTGGTTTTACAAAATTGTGTTCAGTGATATTGGCAGATTTTGTTGTATCAGCTGCCGCGACCGGCAATTGATTTGCACGCATCAAAACAATTTTTACATTTGAATTTTCGAATGTTGCGGTCGCAAAGCATTTTCCTGAATAAAGCGGCTTTTTAACCTTAACATCATCACCAGCAATTGTGATTTCAACAGCATCAGAAACAACGCCACACGATAGTTTTGCAGCTACGCGCGGAAATAAATCTTTAGCCAAAGCACTCGCCGAGGCCAAAACAATTGTTGCCCCAGTTTTTTGAATAGCTTCGGCAACAGCTGCAGAAAATAATTCTGGGTTGTACGCATCAAAACCAGCGTCTTTTGAAATGTGAATTTCAGTGGCTCCGTGATGAGCCATCTGTGCGGCACTCGCTCCAGCTTGAGTTCCCAATGAAAAACCAATCACAGATTCAGCACCAGATTTTACTGCGAATTGCAAAAGCTCTTGTGAACTGCGTTTTAAATTATTATTTTGAAATTCAGAAAAAACTAAAATTTTAGACATAAATTATAACACCTTTGCTTCGTCACGTAATAATTTAATGAGCTCATTCGCCTGCGCCGCCACATCACCGGTTAATAATTTCACCGGCGATTTTTCTTGTGGCAAAGAATACCCAGAATATTTTATTTTTTGTTCTGTTGCCGCGATCCCTAAAGATGAAAACTCAATTTCTTTAATAGCTTTCTTTTTAGCCTTCATAATTCCCGGAAGGCTGGCATACCGAGGCATGTTTAAACCCTTGTTTGCAGAAATTAATGCGGGCGTCATCATTTGTACGATTTCTTTAGCGCCGCCGTCGATGTCGCGTTCGACAGTTACGTTTTCTGCGCCTGCTTCGAATTTTGAAACAACAGACGTGTGCGGCAGATTCAAAAATTCTGCGACCATTTGCGGAACCGACGATTGATTATTGTCGATCGACAATTTACCAGAGAAAATCAGATGCGCACCAGTTTCTGAACCAATGACAGATGACAAAGCCTTGGCTGTTGTTAATGCATCTGTGTTTTCTATAGAGTTAATCACAATAGCTTCGTCGGCACCCATCGCCAATGCCGTTCGCAAAGATTCAGAAACACGAGCCTTTGGACCCATTGAAATAGCCCAAACTTGGGCAGCTGGGTTTTTTTCGCGAAATTTTATGGCTTCTTCGACAGCATATTCGTCGTAAGGGTTCATGACCCACTTGATTCCCGCCGGATCAACCCCCGACTGGTCTGGTAAAATTTTAATTTTTGTCTCGGTGTCTGGAACTTGTTTTAGACAAACGAATATTTTCATTTGAACCTCTCTTAAAAAAATATTAATTTAGATTATAAAAATAAATAGATAAAGGAAAAAATATGTTGGATTTTTTAAAATCAACTGTGGGCCGCAAATATATCATGGGTATCACGGGACTTGTTTGGTTGGGCTTTGTGCTGACGCACATGGCGGGTAATATGCTTATTCTTGTCAGTGGGGATTTATACAACGCTTACGGCCATGCGATTGTATCGAACAAACCACTTCTGTATGTCGCAGAAAGCGTCTTGATTTTGTCTTTATGTGCGCACATTTTTACAGCGATCACATTAACGATTCAAAATCGTAAATCAAGACAAAGCAGATACGCGATCACTCCAAACGGATCAAAAGGATCATCATTGGCATCCAGAACAATGGCGATTCAAGGTTCGATTGTTTTAGCATTTATTATTTTGCATTTAATTACATTTAAATACGGCGCAGAATACACAACAAATGTGAATGGCGTTGAAATGCGCGATCTGCACAAATTGGTTTTAGAGGTTTTTAAACAGCCAGGATATGTCGCTTGGTATTTTGTTTCATTAATATTATTAATGTTTCATTTATCGCACGGTGCGCATTCAATTTTTCAATCGTTCGGAATTTTAGAACGCAAGATGCAAAAATCTTTGAAAAAATATGCATGGATTTATGCGGTGATTGTTGTGGGTGGGTTTTTATCTCAGCCGCTGTATGTTTTTTTAATTCACAATTAAGGTCAGGATACAAAATATGATGACGAATAAATTAGACAGTAAAATTCCTTCAGGTGATATCGATTCAAAATGGACGAATCACAAATTTAATATGAAACTTGTAAACCCCGCCAACAAACGAAAACACACAGTGATCGTTGTCGGCACGGGCTTGGCTGGCGCATCAGCGGCTGCGGCGATGGGTGAAATGGGCTACAAAGTGAAATCATTTTGCGTTCATGAATCACCACGTCGTGCCCATTCGGTCGCAGCCCAGGGCGGAATCAATGCCGCAAAAAATTATCAAAATGACGGCGATTCGGTGCAAAGACTTTTTTATGACACAGTTAAGGGTGGCGATTTTCGCGCCCGCGAAGCAAACGTTCATCGTTTGGCTGAAGTTTCTGTAAATATTATTGATCAGGCCGTGGCGCAAGGTGTTCCGTTGGCTCGCGAATACGGTGGATTGCTTTCAAATCGTTCATTCGGCGGATCACAGGTTTCAAGAACTTTTTATGCTCGCGGGCAAACGGGCCAACAATTATTATTGGGCGCTTATTCTGGAATGATGAGACAAGCCGACGCAGGCGCTGTTGATTTGTACACGCGCCGTGAAATGTTAGACCTGGTTGTGATCGACGGAAAAGCGCGTGGAATAATAGTTCGAAATTTATTAACCGGAGAATTAGAATCACACGTTGCTGACGCCGTGATTCTAGCAAGCGGTGGCTATTCAAATGTATTTTATCTGTCAACAAACGCAATGGCGTGTGCGGTGACGGCGACTTGGCGCGCTCACAAAAAAGGAGCGTTCTTTGCAAACCCTTGTTACACGCAAATTCACCCGACATGCATTCC
>JAYTMM010000124.1:0-23151 GCA_043728555.1 Pseudobdellovibrionaceae bacterium | reverse complement strand
TGGGTAATTACATCGATCGTTTGCATTATAAATATGTCGTCGATTTTATTGATTTTCATTGGGCTGCAAAATATGCTTGGCCAGCATTTAACGTTGCAGATATGGCCATCGTCTGCGGAGTTTGTTTATTAATATATATGATCTTAACGGAAAAAAATGTTACCGCAGATTAATTTTTTTAATTTACAGTTACCTTCGTTTTTTTTAGTCATTTCACTTTCATTAACATTTTTATTGTTTTGGCTTTCCTCTCGATTAGATTCTGCTGTCGGAATAAATTTTGATCGAAAAATTGCATTTAATTTGGCCTTACTGATCATGATATCAGGTTTTTGGGGCGGTCGATTATTTCATGTTTTTTACGAAGAATGGAATTTTTATAAAGAATACCCAGAACATATTTTTAAATTTTGGAATGGTGGATTTGTTTATTTTGGTGGTTTTTTTTCAGCAGTGCTGAGTGGTTGGTTTTATCTAAAATTGAAAAAACAAAACTTTTTATTGTGGGCTGATTTTTATACACCACTTTTATCAGCCAGTTATGCTTTGGGACGTGTCGGATGTTTTCTTGAGGGCTGCTGCTACGGTCAACGCTGTAATTTTCCTTGGGCCGTTGCCGGACGCCACCCAACGCAATTGTATATGATGTTGGGTGAATTTTTTATTTTAGGTTTGCTGTTATTGATTGAACGAAATAAAAAAATGTTTGGTGGGTATTTATTTTTTAAATGGATATTACTGCATTCAATATTCAGATTTATTTTTGAATATTTCAGAGATGACGACCGCGGGCTAACCATTGGTATATTAAGCATTTCGCAGCTGATTTGCATCGGCTTAGTTTTAATCAGTAGTTTTTATTTACTCCGAAAATTTCACAAAACCTAAAAGCTGAATTGCAAACCAGCTTTGGCGGAAACGCCCTGTGTATAAAAGCCGAAAGCACCCTGATACACCTGATCCGTAACATTATCGAAACGCATAAATACTGAAAAATTATCGCTAGTCTGTAGATCAAAAATTAAATTGACCAATGTAAAGTCTTCCACAGTTAAATAGCGACCGCCCGCTTCTCGGTCACGGCGACTGCCCGTGTGATTAAATTCGCCAGACAAGCCTAATTTATCAAATATTTTTTTAGAAATTTTAAAACTCGCTGTTCGAAGTGGTCTGCGAACCAGCCATGTGCCTGTGCTCAGATCTGTGGGCTCTTGGTAGCCCATCGCCAAAGTATAATCGACGGCATGCTGGTCATCACTAAGTGATGTCAAAATTTCTGCTCCGATTGTCCTTGTCGAAGACACATTTTCATAGCGTTGCGGTGAACCTTTGATCACGATCAAATTATCAAATCGTGAATCAAATCCTGTTATAGAAAAGAAAAATTGGTCATTGATTTTTTTTTCGTAGGAAACCGAAGTGCTTTTAGCTGTTTCAGGTTGCAAATTAATATTACCGTACGAACTGAATAACTGGAACAAAGATGGCGATTTAAATCCTGTCGCATATTCAATTTTAATTTCTTTGTTGAATGTAAATCCAATTTGATACGTATCATCCAACGATTTTAGTTGGCTCATTTGGTGTCTGGCACCAGCTTCTAGCAAAATATGATCCGTTAGATAACTGTCAGCTTTAACAAATACACCTTCATTTTGATAGTCGATATCGGATTTCAAAATACTAGTATCTAATGATTTCATGGCCTCTTGGGTATGGCTGTAACCCGCAAATATATGGTTTTTCTGTGTATTTAAAATCTGGAAATCTGAACGTGCCAAAAGCAATTGGCCACGATAATCCTGATCCGTCGCCGTGCCACCACCATCGAATGCGTTTTGCAGAAATAATCTGCGCGTCGATTGATAGGCCAATGAAAATTGAAATGCATTTTCTTTTTTATATAGAAATGTTGAATTAAAATTTTCAGTGTTTGATGCAAAATTTTCTGTGTCTAAGGCCTTAAAGGTTGCAAAGTCTGTTGTTGCAATCTGAGTTTTAGAGTCCGAATAATTAAAGTGTAAAATAATTTTATCTAAATCATTTGGTTTGATTAAAACTGATGCGTCGACTGATCCCAATTGATCTGGGTAGGTCTTTGCTGAATTCAAAACCGGCGATCCGCTTTCAGTTTTTTGCAACAGCACACTATTTGAAAACGCAATTTGCGGAGAAACTGGAAATAGCTGGCCGGCCGATATTTGATTTTGATTGGAACCAGCTTCAAGATTTAATTCGCCATGTGTTTCAATTTTTGATGGAAATGTTTCAATATTTATAACACCTGATAACGCTTGTCCGCCGTAGACCACGGATTGACTGCCTTTGATAATTTCAATTTTTTTAATATTTTTTAAGTTTAAATTTCCTAAATTGACGGTCCGTTGAACGGTCGATGGATCGTACGTGGGCACACCGTCAATCAAAATTAAAACATGGCTGGAATCACCGCCGCGCAAATAAATCGAATTCGGTTGAAAACTGGTACTAGAAACTGAAATGTTCGCTTGGCTGGACAATAATTGCGCGACATTGGTTGCATGCGATTTTTTAATTTGATCCGCAGAGATCACAATTTTATTTGAAGAACTAAAATTTTGGTCAACCACATTCAATTCTAAATCTTGGATTGAAAATGCTTTTGTTGCGATTAAAAATACAAATATAAAAAATTTCATGCCGAAAAAATAGCGCGAATAAATTATGAATACAAGCTATGTGCTAAAATGAATGATCTTGTATATTGGCACATGTTCTTGATTTGAATAATCATTTTCAGAATAACGAAAATGACTGAAATCAATATCGGGGTGATACATAAAATATCGGATAACGCCATTTGCCGTAACATTGCTCGCTTTAATTTTATTTAAAAAATTCTGTGAATCAGCATCCGACAGATATGAAAAACAATCTGACAACGAATAAAAATCGTATCCGAAGCTATTAATTTCATTCAAATTTTTAAGAACAAATAAGACTTTCGTCGTTGATTTTTTGATTTGTTCAAAAATGCTTCGATCGGCTTCAATGGGCCATGACTCGGGCGAAAGCAGATTGCCACAAAACAGAAACTGCATAAAGAAATTACGATCTAATGACGGTTTTAAAATTTGCTTTGCAAACTGTTGTTTCACAAAAATTGAAAATGATAGTGGTAAATTATATTTTGATTGATCTGAATATAATAATTTTCTAACAAGCGATTCATTCAGTATGAACCGACAAAACAAATTCCATGCTCGCATCGGGAAGTCTTTTGGATTGTTGTTGCTGAATATTGAATCTAATTTTTTAAAATGAAATAAGAAAAATGCTTTTCGTAACAACTGCAATTTTTTTTCCCAACTGCCAATAAAAATAAAACCTTTTTTTTGCCAATTCGTATTTTTTTCGAGCCAGAAAATTTTTAAGTCCGTTTTTAAATCTAACGATGAAAATATATTTAGCCGTTGATTAGCTGTCGTGGGCTTGTAGCCCAACAGCTTCAAATAACTGTCATAATCCAACTGCTTGATCGCTTGATAACGAAGCTCGGCGATATATAATTGCGCCACTGACGAATCAATAACATCCATGCGAACGGGGTTCTTACTGAGCAACGGAGTAAATCTTGAGCCGGAACCTGCAATACAAAAAACAGACTGAGCATTTTCTGGCATCGCAGACAATTCTATATCCGTGGTTTCATTTGCAAATGAATAGTTTAATTTGTGAAAATGCATCTGAGCGAATCAGGCTTTATTTTGAGACATTATTTTTTGCCAAAAATTTTCAAATTCAGGGAATCGACTCATTAAAAAACGCGTTCGTGGAGCGGCACTTTGACTAAAGTTTAAATCCAAAAAACTTTTTGTATTTGTTAACTGTTTTGCTTCACTCAAAATTCTTTGTTCAATTTCAGCAGGTAACAACTGTGGTGCTGATATTTTGATTTGAGCTAAACACGACCTGATCATATTGATTGGATATGCGGATCTGGATATAAGTTTATGAACCATCCAAGTCACAACGCTTGCGTGCCTTGCACCATAAGTGTTGTAGAAATTTTTTATCATGTGCTCATCAAGTTTTACATGGCGAACTTCATCCATCATATGATAAAAATGGGCCTGATAAAAAAGTTCATCAACAGACTTTTCATTATTTTTTTTTGCAGCCATATATTCTTTTGAATAAAGCAGAGTTCTTTCTTCGAAAAATAAAGCTCCCCAGACCCACGCTGGCAACTGAACTGAAAATTTTCTTAATAAATCGAATGTCAATTTTGCCGCTGCTGATATACGAAGGAATCGATATTTAAAATCAGATTCCGAATAAAAATCTGGCTTTGCTGTGATTAGTAATTTTTTAAAGCAGGATGAATGTTTGTTTTCTTCGTCGATAAAATTTCTGAGCGCTATCCGCAATGGTTCGTCTTTGGCAATGAGCAACGCTTTTTCCATACTTGGCGCCAAACAGGTTTCTTCGAAGAAAATAAATAATTCAGCAACACCTAATGAATTGTACTGATTAAACAAGCGCTTCAGTTCGTACGACATGTCATTATAAACAGGCAAATGTGAAATTGAAACTAATGATTCCGGCATCCAGAATTTATCAGGGTTTGCTTTTAGCGACCAATTTATATCATCGATAGTGTACGAATTTTTTTCAGATTGCTGATTCAACGATTCTAAACTGGTATTCAAAAACTGAAAATTTTTTGATTCACTATCTGGATTCAATTTGAATGTCTCCTGTTTTGCCGTTCATTGTAATAATGTCGCCAGTTTTTAATATTCTGGTAATTTGCGGTACACCGATAATGATCGGAATTCCGACTTCTCGAGCCACTATCGCAGCATGCGACAAGATAGACCCTTTTTCAACTATAACAGCTTTTGCTAAATAAAATAACGGCGTCCAGCCCGGATCAGTACGTTCTGCCAGTAATATTTTACCCTGAAGGCCATTAGCGTCAGCGATATCTTTCACATAACATATTTCGCCAGTGATTGTACCTGGGTAGCAACCAGTACCCTGAAATTTTTGACCTTGAAAACTTTGTTGATCAACAGAGGTCGCGAATTTATTTTCGTCAGTTATTGGAAACTGCATCTGAATTTGTTGATGGTATTTACGTTTTTTATCATACGATTCGTATTCAGATTTGCGCAAATCAATCAATCCCTGAATATTGTTTTGTACATTTTGAAATGTAATTACATCTGCAATTTCATCAGTTGTTAAATAGAAAATATCTTTGGGACTTTGAATCACTTTTAATTCAGAGAATTTGCGGGCTAATTCTAAATAGATTTCGCGAATCATTCCAAAAGATCTTGTGCGATGAAAGCGCATCAATTCGCGGTACCGGATTCCTGTTTGCAGCTTACTAAGGTCCGAAGAAAATTTTCGTGATTTAAAAAAACTCATTTCAGGAATAGCACTGTCTTGACCTGGCATTCCTGATTGATTCATTTTTTCGGAGTTTAAAAATAATTTTAAAGTTTGCAAAAATAATTCAGGATTCGTGCGATAAGTTTCAGTTTCAAGTTTCAGCTCACCTAAAACTCGATCACCGTATAAATCAATATATTTTAAAATTTGTTCATGTAAGGCCGGATCGTCTTTTTTACAAATTTCAAAAAAATTTGAATCCGCAAATAATACAGATTTTAAATTTGAATTCTGATTTAACATTTCTGTTATTTCATTCAACATCAAAACTGGCTTGAAACTTTCAAGATCTAAGACTTTAAGAAGGTGTGGGTATTGGTTTTCGCAGCCAACAGAAGCCAAAGATCTGCGAACTTTTCCAGAGTAAATCATAACATAAAAATCATTAATTAGTGGCGTAGACCACATTTTAAATCCGTCATCTTGAATTTTTAATAAATAGTTTAATAATTCAAAAACAGTTTTTGATTTCAAATTTTCGGATCTGTGGTTTTTTTGAATATCCATAAATTTTTGATCAAACGTTGCTACTTCTGATTTTATACGAGTAAATTTAAAAATCATTCGCACCAATAATCTAATCATTTTGGGCGTGGCGATTAGTTTTTGAAATCCTGAAAGCTTTTGAGTCTGAATAAAATCTATGGATTTTTCCAGCCCCATCATGTTTTCCATATCAGTTTTGTGACGACCAAAATGGGGCAAATACAAAAGCCCTTCGTACCACGAATTAATATTGTAATAAACTCGTCCATCGACCAGACCCAACATGTGTTGATGACGCCAATCCTGACTGGCCACTTCAGCATTTGAAAAACCCATCACTTGCATCAACGTGTTATACGACTGACGATATGCATTTTTGGCGTATGAAAACGTCAATGGCAACGTAATGCCTATAAAGCTTTCTTGGATATTTGAATTATCAAAATAAATTGAATTTTTATCAGCTATTGATGAAATCGTAATATCGCGAGTCTGTAAAAAAAATATTTGATTCTGATCATCCACGGCCCATTCGATATCCTGTGGTTTTTTTTTCAGATTTTCGATTTTTAATGAAGCCTTAAGCAATTGATTTTGCAATTCAGCTGATAATATTTTTTGATTTTTGATTTCAGGTCTCATTTTATGAATCGATAAATCTTCACTGTCAGCCAGCCCTGAAACTAAATTTTCGCCCAAACCGAATGCTGATGAAATAATTAAATTTTCAGAATTCATCGGATCCACCGTGAAAATAACACCAGCAATTTTTGATTGAATCATTTCTTGAACAACGATTGATCCAAACACAGGAGCCACAACAGTATGGAAATTACAATATTCAGTAACGCGGCCCGATTTTAAAGAATCGGCGACCTTCGCAATGGCCAAAAACAATTCCGATTCATTTTGTACATTCAATATGGATTCAAATAAACCTGCAAAGGATTGCGATACCCCGTCCTCACCAGCAAACGAAGACCGAACAGCCAAGGGATATTTCAATAATTTAATTTTATTTAGTATTGACTGTTTATTTACAATTTCAGATTCTGAAATCGCTACAAATGCAGGGACTAAGAAATTTTGATCTTTCAGCCAACATAAATTTTTATATTTATTGCCTAAATTCACTGTTCGCTTTCCAAAAGCAAATCTAAGAATAAACTGCAATTCTTAATAATTTCATTTAAGAAATGAATTTCTTTAAATTCAGAAATCACCATATATAAACTGAGCCTTCGCAGTACAAAATCATAAAAAGCTATGCGTAAACCACAAGCCCAATCAGCAACTGGATATTGAATTTGTTCGCTATAATTATTTAATATTTTTTTGACTTCATTTTTCGGTAAATTTGACATCTGAAAAATTAAAAATTCAACAATATCACGTTGAGGCAAATGCAATCCTGCAAATTCCCAATCAATGACATAGATCTGCTTAGAACTGAATAATAAATTTCTAGGATTATAGTCCAGATGACAAAATCTTTTTTCTAAACGTTCAAAATCTGAAAAAATAGCGTCATAATTTTTAATGCCGTAATCTAAAATACGGACTGCGAATATATCTGTAGCCGCTTTTTTTGCCAGCAGTGATTCGGCCAGTTGGATCCACAAAGGCTTTGAATCTTGATAATTCATAACCTGTGAATGCGTTTTTAAATCTGCGTTGTGAATTGCCTGTAAATTTTTAATCGCCAAATTGATTTCTTCACTGGTCCACGATGTGAATTTTTTATTCGCATTTAAAATTTCTTCAGTTAACAAAAAACCTACGTCTTGTGATATTTTCGAAACAATAATATTCGGAACAAATTCAAATCTTTGTTGAAATAAAAATTGATTTGTATCAATTTCATTTTTTTGTGAATTTAGAAAAGGATGGTATTTTTTAAATTCATCCATCTGCGCAATGTTTTCCAGATCAAGATTTTGCAACATGAACTGAGAACTTGCGATCAAATCCGAGTCAGAGTTTTTAATTTTTAAAATATAATTTTTTGTGTTTGGTGATTTCGACATTTTCGCCTGAATACGAAATAATCCCGAAATCCTGCGGGCTGAAATGCTGGCCAGATCAATCATCATGGCGTCGTCAAAATCAACAGCTTCAATTTTTGATGTCGATTCGAAATTGATTTCTGGATCAACGGCGATTGAATTCAAAAAATTTGTATCTAAGTCGTCAGGTCTGAAATTTTTTTTACCATCGCGCCCTAACGAGGAATGAGCCTGAACAAAATGCCCACTTTCGATAGCTGACACAGTTGAAAGCTCTAAAGCTAACGCAAACGAACAAATAATTTCTGCTAATTTATTCGCAGACTGCGGACCTTCGCACGACATCAATTCCAGACAACTTTGGGCGTGTGGCAAATGCGTTCCGCCACCGATTGTTCCCACAATCAACGACGGCATAAATAACGAAGCAAATAAATCTGCACCCTGCAATTCAAGGTGTAATTCAGCAACGCTGGATTCATGAATGCAGGCGGCATCTTGACCTGTCGCTAGAAATAAAGCGGCTACAACATTTGATACGTTAATATTAAAACCCTGATACCCTGCAAAGACACGTGCTGTTTTCATACGGTTAAAATTTCTGCAAAGCAAATCCGGTGAAACTTTAAATACTTTTTTAACAATGGCTTCAGAAATTTTAGCCTCGACAATCACTTTGCGACCACGACCTGTCGAAAATAACATACCTGATACTTTTTTATCCGAGGATACATTGCCTTCGATACGTGTTTCTTCGATCCAATACGACTGCGTATTCAGATACTGCTGTCTGATTGTTTGCACAAGGCTGGCTGTAATCATCGTCGTCATATTTTGCCCCGCCGCTTCGCCTGTTGAAAAAACAAACACCGCGTGGACTTCGTTAATAATAATTTTTATTTGCAAATCAATTAAACTGGCATGCTTTGAATGTTCTTTCGTTTTTTGTTTCAAATCCAGAATTTGATTTGGCAACCACTTTGAAAAACGAACGGCTTCATTTAATTCAGAGAATAAAAATACTGGCGCACGTGTGACTGTGTTCTCAATACACCGCGCGCGAACTCCGCCGGCCAAATTTAATGCTAATACACCTCGTGTAATTGATGAAACCAAAGCACCTTCGCTGGTGGCAAATCCTGCAGAAATATCTTCGCTGATTTTTTCAAAGTGAATTTTGAGCGGACCGGATAACCCCAATGGTAAACTGGTCGAGCCAATAAAGTTTTCAATATTACCAGATAGATTTTTAGAATTTAAATATGAAATGCTCAGTGCCGATAATTTTTTACCTGTCGTCAAACGCAAAGAAGCCAGTCTTTCAAGACGGGCTTCTTCACTTTGATCTATGCGAGATCTTTTTTTAATCACGAAATAAAATTAAAAAACAAATTAAAAAACTAAGCCGCTAATTGAAAGACCCAAAATATTTGCGCCCCAGACCTGCGACAACACACGTAATTCACGCGTGATATTTGTCGTTTTATTGCCGTTCATTTTAACATCTGGCAAGTACACTTTGAATACATCCGCATTCCAAGCCGTCGCTGAATCCATTTTGTAATTTGTGTACGTGTATTTTTGCGCGCCGATTGTTTTTGTTAATGTTTTGCCCGAATTATCAAATTCAGTCGGATAAAATTGTGACAATGATTGCGGAGGTGATGTGAATATTTTTTCAAAATTTATATTAATTTTTTCGCCATTCACAACTGCACTTGAAAGCTGGCCGCTTGCAAACAAGTTATCAAAATTTGACAAGCCTGCATTAATCTGGCGACTGAATGGTAATAAATTTTGACCGTTCAACCAAAATGCTGTCTGCGAATTGCCAGACTGATTTGCATTCACATACGACCAAGCAAGCTTTGTATTTTGCAAAGAGGCTTTAACAAAACCATAAGCTGCCGTCGTGTATGCGGCACCGTTAGATTTTAATTGAAATAAATTTGGGTACTGACTTAAAATCTTGAATCGCTTTGCTGCCGAAAGGCCATCTACTTTAGCTAAAACATTCATGCTATCAACGCCGAATTCTTTGGCCATGCGATTAACCATTTCACTGAAGCCTTCAAGTGAATACGCTGAAGTCATTAGTAAACCCGCCAAAGACTGTTCAAATCCCGCCAGCATTAAATACTGCTCTGGTAAACCAATCTGAGCGTAGCGATCTGCTGAATCAGAGAAATTCGCAAACGAAGCATAGACTTTGTTGTCCCAATGAATTGGCTTGTCCGAGTTTGCCAATAAAACACTGAACTTCATGTAATTGCTGTTTGCGGCTGGCATCAATTCATTAACCATGAACCCTTCCATGTTCACATCTGTTAAAATTTCTGCGCCCATACCCGCCATCGGCGTTGTTACATAATCAAAAAGTGCCTTCTGCTCTGCGCCTTGATTAAATATTTGCTGAGCGACTGAAGCTGATTTCAGACTAGTGATAATTCCACTGCGTATTGCAGTGTGGGTTCCTAAATACGTTTTTGCTCTGAAAATAAAACTTTTATACGGCTTTAAAGCAATAAATTGTAAAGCTAAAAACTGACCATCGCGATCAAGTTTATCAAAATTTTCTTTGACAGATAATTCAGTAATCATTCCATCTAACTGCTCTGGCGATTGAACAGCCAAGAATTGATTGCGGACTTTGATAAATGATGGCGACAAAAACGCTTTTTCGTCCATCGTGTCAGTTTGAGCAATATGGCGATTCGCTTTTTGCGATTCATTTAATTTTTTTTGCACTGTCGATTTATAAGCTTCAGAATTTGCGCCATCGGTCGAAAGAACAAAATTTGGCAACGCTGGCAAAGCCATCGATTTAAGGTTTATATTTTTTTTCGCAGTCGCCGAAAAAGCAAAAGCCGATGCCAATAACACAACGAGCATTATATTTTTTTTCATTTTTATCTCCAATTTATCTGTACTTTCAGCATATAGTTTATAGCTGAAGCAATGCAAATAAATAATCGCAAGTTTAAACGACGACTTTTACAGTTGAGCTCAGCGCTGAGCCATACTCCGAAATGGACTTTGGTCTGTTTTGCACTTTTTCTTATATTAAGCTTATCGCAAATGACAAAACTGAAATCACTGTATGATTTAAATGATTTGGTCGATGTAGATTTTAAAACGTACTCCAGCCTGCAGCTATTGAATTCTGAATTCGACGATAAGAATCAGTTTCAGCTGGTCTTTATTCGACCCGATTGGAGCGAAAAACAGCTCTGCGCAATGCGAAAAATAATAACTGAATTTTATCTAAGTCGGTCTGATATTAAACGGCTCAGCTCAACGTTTGGTTTAAAAGTATTTACCGAAACTGACGAACAAATAAAAACACAGGATTTAATAAAATTAAACTGTGACCAGCCTTCCGATCAGAGCGCTTTGACAGAGTTGTTAAAAATAAAAAATTCGCCTTGGGACAAAATTTTAAATTCCAAATCTGCACCTGATGTCGTCGTTCAGTTGGGTTTGGCTGATAATGATCCCAACGGACGTTTTGGCGAATTTAATCCAGACATCATCGATGACATCAAGGCCTTTTTTACACAAAAAATTTCTGAAAATAACTTTGACGTTGAAATTAAATTATCTGGTCTTGTGACATTTAAATATTATCTAAAAAAAGGATATCAAATTTTACAGGCTCTGAATGGGCTTAGTTTATTAATTTGTGTTTTTATTTTTTGGTTTTTTTATAGATCACTGAAATCATCGTTTATTTTTATTCTGAGTGTGATGTTAACAACATTGATTGTCTACGGCGGCATGGCGGCCTTTGGTCACCCCATAGACATGCTCAGCAATGCGCTGCCGCTGATGCTGACCATGAGCTGCCTTGAAGATTTTATTTTTATTTGTCACTTCAGAGCGAATGGCTACAGCTTTAAAAAAACATTACATAAAATTATTTTGCCGTCATTTCTGACGTCGCTGACAACGGCGATCGGATTTGGATCACTGGTTTTTTCTGAGCTTTCAATCATCCGCAGGTTCGGTGGCTGGGCCGCCTTAGGGTCTATGGCGGAATGGGTTATATTATTTTTAGTATTTCCGGCGGCACTTAAAATATTTCCTAAATTAAATTTTTCTGTTCAGCACAGACCTATTTCTATATTCAATTTCAAAGTTTTTAGCATTTATAAATGGTTGGGCTATTTAATCATACCAGCCAGCCTTTGGGCAGCGACACAAATTCATATCAATGATTCACCAGAAAAAATATTCCCAATCAAACACCCTATGCAGCAAACAATGCGCTGGTTTAAAGAAAATAAAGGCTGGACCGCAGAAATTTCAATATTATCTGACCAAAATAATACAGAATTTCAAAGAAAAATTGATTCTGTTTTAGCGGCTTACCCTAACACAGTTGCTTTTGAGAGCCCGACAAAAATTCAAGATTATTTAGCAAAAAATATCAGCCAGCCGTTTCAAAAATCGGTGAAACAGCAATGGGTCGATTCACCTTTTTCAAAACGTTTAATTTCTGAAAATAATATCGCAAGACATATTTTATACATTAATAACCCCGGCGTTGAAGAAATTAATTTAATTACTACTTATCTAAATAAAAATCTGTGCGACACGAACAGTTTAAAAACCTGTATCCTCGCGGGGAACACAGTTTCGTATGCAGAATTCGGCAGTCGCATTTTGGGCACACTGTTGGACAGTTTGATTCTGAGTCTGATTTTAGTAGCGGCAATTATATTTTTATTTCGCACAACAGATTTAAAAACGACTTTTTATTTGGTGCTGAGCTCTATTTGGGGGCCGTTAGCGTTGATTGTTTTCTTTGGTGTATTTCAAATTCCGATATTTTATGTCACCAGCATCTGCGCGTCGCTGTTGGTGGGTCTTGCTGGTGACAATGCTATTCAATTTATGTATTATTCGAAAAAAATAAATGCCTCTGTTGATTTTTTACAGGACGCTTCAGTAAAAATTACGATCGGCATGATGAGCTTATGTTTAATTTTATTCCTATCACCGTTTACACCATTGATAAATTTGGGTGGCATTTTTATTTTAAGTTTTGTATTTTTGTATATTGGCGACGTGGTGATATTAAAGGCACTGTTGAAAGAAAAATGATGAGCGCCGATCATTTTTCTGAATTTATAAATAAATATTTGCAGGCTGCTGACCCAGATCTGATCGCCTTAGTCGATGCTAAGAATACTAAATATTCGTACCAAGCATTACGACAAACGGTTGATACATATAAATCTGCCATAGCCTCATTACAAACTGAAAATGATGTCATTTGCTTAGCCCCTGTAGGTTTTGAATTAATTTGTTGTTTATTAGCGTGTTTTGAAAATAATAAAACTGTTGTATTTATTGATCCTAAATTGGGCTTGAAAAATTTCTTTAAAATTACTTATGGTTTAAAAAATTGTGCTGTTCTTTATAAAAAAATGAGCTTGTCTGTATTTTTATTAAAAATAATTTTTAGTAATTTAAAATTTTTAAAGTTAGACTTTAAAAAAATATCAAACAGCCAAATTACAGACATAAAGAATGACTGGCTGATTGACGGTTTTACTTCAGGGACAACTGGCGAAATTAAACGTATACGCAGGCAGCATGTTCACATGATTAAATCTGCTGAAATTTTTAGTCAGCATATAATCCACATCAAGGATGACCGCCATCTGATTGGATATACGCTTTCAGCCATCAGAAATTTAATTGATCATGGCACAGCCTTTACTCCACCTAAAAATTTAAAAAATATTTTCAGTTTTATTGAAACCGAAAAAATAAATCGCATTTCAGGGCCACCGTATTTAAGTTACCAAGCGGCCTTGGCCTACGCTGAAAATAATAAAACAAATGTAGGCATTAAAAATATTGTCATGGGCGGAGCCCCTGTTCAAAAATGGCTTTTGTTGATGCTACAAAAGCAATTCCCAGCAGCTGTTATTCAGAATATTTATGGCTGTACAGAATGTGAGCCCATTGCACATGCGCGAGCTGAAGATATTTTAAAGTATCAAGGGTTGGGACATTACGTGGGGTTTCCGGTAAAAGAACTGCGTTGCGAATTTGAACAAATTCAAGATGATATTTTCGAACTGATCGTTCACGGCGAACACGTCACGAAAGAACACGGCCATAAAACTGGTGATTTGATTAAGAAAAATTCAGACGGCAGTTTATCACTGGTCGGTCGCAAAAAATTTATACTGATCAATGATCGAAAAAAATATTTCGGCCAATATGAGCTGGAGACCTTGATCGAAAATCAATTTTTAAATATTTTCAAAGCGGCCGTCCTGCAAAAAAAAATGATTTTAAATATTTGGATCGAAGCTAAAAAATCAATTCCTGATCAGTCCGTCATCGAAAAATTCGTTGCAGAGCAAATGAAACAATATCAGTTTTCAAAATACGTCATTCATTTTACTCAAAAGCTGCCCAAAGACAGTCGTCACCAATGGAAAGTTCAGTATCATCTACTGTAATTTTTTAATGATCAAATCGGCGATATCGTCAAAATCTTCGGCTTGGTATAAGTCCGCCAAGTTCAGCTGACCCCATTTTTTTTCTACGAGTGCCAACAGTGTCATCAACTCGATCGAATCCAAATCTGTTTTTTTCAAACTGTGAATGTTTTTATTTTTCAAGTCAATATTTAAAGCGATCATATGTTTTAGTTCTGTTTTTATTTTTTTTCGTAAAAAGAATTTTTTTATAAAGTTCATCGCAGCATTCCTTTTGCGTTTTTTAAAATCTTTAGTATTGCTCTGAAAAAATAAAAAATGCTTTGATATTTTTCATTTTCAATATTTTCGATAACTTTATATCTTTGGATTTTACCGCTCGTTGTTCTTGGTAAATCGAATTGAGGCACTAAAAAAACGTGCTGAATTTGAACCGGCACTTTTGAACTTAATAATTTGACAATTTTTCGTTTAATGTAAAATGATTTGTACAAATTAAACCAAGAAATTTCGGCGACTATAAAAATATTTTTTGTCTGCACACAAGCCATTCGACCCAAATTATTTTTAAGATTTTCAAAAAGATAACTTTCAAGATCAACACTGTGGTATTTCACACCGTTATGAATAATCACGTCTTTTTTACGGCCCAATAAATACAACTGTTGATTTTTTATAAAACCTTCGTCGCCTGTTAAATAATAATCGTCCATTGTAAATTTTGGTTCTGATATTTGCATGAAATATTGACTGAAAACTGATTCGCCACATATAGCGACTTCGCCAACTGTTTCATCTGGCACGGTTAGCAGTTCCGCGTTCACAATTTTTACGTGTTGGCCATTCAGCGGAAAACCACAACTGACAACGGCACGTCCATTCGAAAATTTAAAAATTTCAGGTTTTGTATTTTCAGGATGAAAAGTTACACCCAAACAGGCCTCAGCCATTCCATAAACTGGGCGAAAGACTTCCTTTGTGCAACCCGATTTAATGAGTGCCTTTTGAATCGACGTTGCTGTCGATGGCAAAACCAGTTCAGCACCGCTCATACAAACTGTCAGATGACTGAGGTCAAAATTTTTGTTCATCAAAATTTTAGATATTTGTCTGTACATAAAATCTGGGCCCAAAATAAAATTAATTTTTTTACGACAGATCAGTTCGATATATTTTTCAACATGACCGATGTAATCGCGCGTTGCCATTAAGTGCAATTCGGCCTTTGCAAATAGCGGCGATAGTACAGCGCCAATTAAACCCATGTCATGATAGAGCGGCAGCCATGATATTAATTTATCAGTCACTGACGGATTCAATGCAGAATTAATTTGCATTAAATTAGCCAACAATTGGCGATGATTGATGACAATACCTTTGGGGTCCGCTGTGCTGCCGGACGAAAACTGTATGAAGCAAGCTTCGGGATGAGGATTCAAACTGATCCGCTGCAATTTCTGATTCAACGAAGATACAATATCCGAATTTAAAATCGGGATTTGATATTTCGTAAAATAATCACGATTCATCACATCAGAAATAACGAAATCAAATTTGAAATTCAAAAATAGTTTTTTCAGTCGCTCGACAAATTGTTCTTCAGGGGCGACATTCACCGGCGCCAGTGGCACCGGCACGCAACCAACCTTAGTCAATGCCAAAAAAGAAAAAATAAATTCCAATGGGTGGACAACACAAAGCATTACAAAACCAGAGGCCTTCATTTTTTCTAAAGCGGCCGCACGCTGATCGACTTCGTCAAATAACTGAGCGTAGGTCAGTGTCCTGACGCAGCTGAAGTCTTCATAAAAATAAATAGCGACTTGATCTAAATTTCTTTCATTTTTATTGTAGATTGATTCAAATAATTTCATATTAACTTCCGCAACAAAACATATTCGTTTTTATGTTCCGTTAAATAAGCTGAAATCAATGATGGAAAATTATTTTTCTTCATAAGACAAATAATTATTTGCTGCATTTTAAATTCTGTTTGATTGGCTATATTTGTAAAAAGCTGCTCCATAATCTTAAAAACACTGAGGCCTTGATGACGATATTCTTTTTTGAAACCAATTGTTTTTAGAAAAAGTGCTTGTTCGCTCGTTGCATTTAACATAAATCCCACAATTTGATTTTGACTATTACGAGCAACCAAAGATAAATCATAATTTATAAATTTTTGTATTCCCAAAAACACAATCTGCAACTCGACATCTGTCATCTGCGAATACTGAAAATTTTCAGCAAAAATCTCATTCAGCAAGGTCAGTAATTCAATACGATTTTCTGCAAACATTGCAGACGTTGGCTTTTCAAATTTTAAATCTGTGATCGTATTTTTTTTAAACATTTGCAAATCTTGTTCAACCTTTTGAATATGAGCAATCTGTACCGTTTCATATCTTTCACAAATTTCGTATCCCGAGTTCATAAATTGATCACAGTTTTTGCGCGTATACGTTGGTTGGCCAGAATACAATAATGGCAATTCTGTTTGCCACTGAAAACGATAATTTCCCCATGTTGCGCCATCGATGGGCCCAATAATCTGAGTCTTAGAATTTTTACGTGCGCAGTCGTCCAACATTAAAATTAAAGCAGACAGCGTCTGTTGATCTGAGTTTCTGATGAAACCAAAATATAAACTGGATTCGTTTATATCGTAAAAAACTCCGATCTGATTTTCATCGTCGATCTGAATCAATTCCGCACGATACGAAGGCTTCTGTGGCAGAATTTTTTCTACGAAAATTTGCCAATTAACCATAAAGCAACTTTGACAAAGGCACCAAGAAAGCAATCAGACCCACTGTGGCGGCCGCTGCTTCGTTCAGTTTTCTAAATTTTTTGACTGGCTTTTTATAAAATAAAATTGCTGCAGCTATACAGTACGCAAAACCAATCATGTAAAACATTAAATTCAAATTTGTGAGCTGAACCATTTGAATAGATGCCAGTAGAGCAAACACACTGACGCACACAAATAAAATCAACGGATTGATGATCCCGTACGAATTCACATAATTCAGTTCGTTTATATTTTCTTCGTCAGCACCTTTAATTTTCCGCGCTACTTCGTAACTGAAAGCAGAAAAAAATGAAGTTAACATCATCAAATAAATATTTTTATTATTTTCAGAACCTACCAATGTTGCACAAAAATAAATTAATGCAGGGCTGATCAGCAAATGTGAAATTGAATATAAAAAGAGTCGTTCAGAGAGCCATTTTTTTACAAAAAATTCTTTGGTCATTAAAAAACCCCAAAAAATTAAACCGACCAAAGAAGTATAAACTGTGGCCTTTCGATAAAACACGAATACTAAAATCAAACTGATCGTTAAAAAAAATAGGGCTACTTTTCTTAAATCCAACAATGACAGTATTCTTTTCTGCAATAGCCTTTCGGGGTGAGCCACTAAATCAGATTCGTAATCTTTGTGTTCGTCTAAAATTCTAAGAATAATCAATACGCTAAAAACAATCCAAGTACCCAGCGACAGATCGCGAAACAAATCAGGCTGCAAAGCGACAGGTCTACAGACAATCGCAAAGGTCAAAAAAGCTGTTACAATTTGTATCGGCGGAAAGCGTTCAAAGCTCCATAAAATAATTCTGTTTAAAAAAGGCTTTTTCATGTTTAATCTTTCTATGTCAGAAATATCAAAAAATTTACAATGCATCGATTTTCATACTCATATTTATCCACAAAACGGTTTTAGAAATCATATTTCTGATCATCAAACTGAAAAAATAAAATCAGCGTTTAAATATTACAGCCTATTCACACATGCTATTCAACAGAAAATACATATTATACCAGACACAATTAGAAAAAATATTGATCCGCTTCTGTTAGCTTTCACATTGCCACCGATAACCGTAAATTCGACGGCTATCGATTTAGAAATCGAGCTGCAGAATAATAATGTCGATTTTGCCATTGTCGCTGCGCATCCGCCCGTGATCACAAATCAACATATACTTTTAGAAACAGATAAAAATAAAAAACTGATACCGTGTTTGAGTCTCGATTTCGCCGATGCGGAACTGTTTACTGTTTCAAATTTAAAAAATCCAAAATTTATTTTAAAAATAAATCCGATGGCTATGGATTTATTTTTAAATGACGAAAAGGTGATTGAAATTCTTGAATTATGGAACGAAAATTCTTGGCCTTTGGTTATTCATACAGGAGCATTACATTCATCGTTTTTTAAACACCCCGAAGCCGGACAAATTGAATCGCTATTGACCATGGTTGAAAAATACAAAAGTATTGATTTTATTTTGTTACATATGAATATTTTTAAACCCTATGAGGCTTTAGAATTTTGTCAAAAATTCGAAAACACAAAAGTCACAACCAGCTGGCAATCCGAAGAGCTCATCACTGTCGCCTGTAAAAAACTGGGCAGCGAACGCGTTGTGTTTTCATCTGACTGGCCGCTGGTTGGCAACAATATCGAAATCAGAAAAAATATGATTCAAAAAATGTTACAAAATAACCATCTGACAACATCAGAGGCCGAAAACATTCTATATTTAAATGCTAAAAAAATATTAGAAAATTATTTTTCGAAAAAGTTATAGCTTTTGTTTGTATAAGCAAATTCACTTGGTTTTTGTTCAATATGATTTTTGATATTCTTAAGATTTTTTTCAAAAATTTCGGCGACTTGTTTTTTTGAAAAATAAAACATAATCCGGTCCCAAGCTGTCATTTCAGCAGAGGCTTGCGTTTTAAACGTCAGTCGAGTTTTATTTTCACCCATGTATGTATAGTCCTGTAAAACATAAGCAGAATACGTTTTGCTTTCAGCATAATACCCATTGAAATTGTAGGAGTAAATGATTCTAGTTTTTTCAGATTTAATAAATAAGACTTTTTCGTCCCAAAATACGCCAGCTTCATTTTCGTTACGATAGCAACGTCGTATCGCCCCTACAGCTCCGTCAGGAAATTCATTGGGTAAATTTGAAATATGATGAAAATAAATTGACCACTGGATTGCATTTTTTGTGTCCGATACATAAGTCCAAACTTCAGAAACAGGTCTGTCAATTTCGACGCTGGCTGAAATAGCAGCGGACCAATCAAGCTGTTTATCATCGAACGAAAAGGCAATTGAACTTAAAACACTTGCGATTAAAAAACCTATGGCCAATATAAATATTTTCATATTTTATTCTGAATTAAATTTTCAACCACAGTGGGGTCTGCCAATGTTGATATATCACCTAAACTGTCCAATTGATTTTCAGCAATTTTTCTTAAAATCCTTCGCATAATTTTACCGGATCTGGTTTTTGGCAAAGCAGGTGCCCATTGAATTTTATCGGGCGTTGCAATCGGGCCAATGATTTTTCGGACAACGGCGATCAATTCCTTTTTTAATTCTTCGTTCGCTACAATTCCATTTTTCAATGTCACAAACGCATAAATGCCTTGGCCTTTAATATCGTGCGGATACGCAACGACAGCGCTTTCTGCGACTGACAAATGTGAAATCAAAGCGGATTCAACTTCGGCTGTACCGATACGGTGACCTGAAATATTCATCACGTCATCAACACGACCTGTGATCCAATAATCACCGTCAGCATCCCTACGACACCCATCACCTGTAAAATAATATCCGGCGTAAGTTGAAAAATATGTTTCTTCGAATCGCGCATGATCTCGGTACACGGTTCGCATTTGACCCGGCCATGAATCTGTTAAGACTAAAACTCCTGAACATTCGCCATCAAGCACTTGGCCCTCGGCAGAAAGAACATCAACAGAAATTCCTGCAAGTGGTTTTGTGGCGCTTCCGGGTTTTTGCTGTGACGGGATTTTATTTTTTGCTGTATCAGAAATTAAAATTCCACCTGTTTCAGTTTGCCACCACGTATCGACAACAGGACAACGGTCATCGCCAATATTTTTTGAATACCACAACCATGCTTCGGGATTGATCGGCTCACCGACACTGCCTAAAACTTTTAATGATTTTCGGGATGTGGATTGAACGTGTTCTAAACCTTCGCGCATCAATGCACGAATGGCGGTCGGTGCGGTGTAAAAAATTTCGACTTGATGTTTGTCGATGACATTCCAAAAACGTGATGGTGTCGGATAATTTGGAACGCCTTCAAATATGACTGACGTTCCACCGTTGCACAACGGTCCGTACACAATATAACTGTGACCTGTGACCCAACCCACATCTGCCGTGCACCAATAAATTTGTCCGCGTTGATAATTAAAAACAGTTTCGTGAGTCCAGCTGGCATAGGCCAAATACCCTGCCGTTGTATGCAAGACGCCCTTGGGTTTTCCGGTTGAGCCTGATGTGTATAAAATAAAAAGTGGATCTTCTGAATCCATAATTTCGGGTGCGCAAACATCATTGACAGTTTGTATTTCGTCTTCGTAAATTAAATCACAATTATTTTTAACCCAAGAATTTTTTGTACGACTGACGACCAAAATATTTTTAACAAAATTTGTTTTTTGCAGTGCTAAATCAATATTTTGCTTTAACGGAATAATTTTACCGGCACGCAAACCTTCGTTCGCGGTGATGACAAATTGCGACTGACAATCATTGATACGATCAGATAATGAATCTGGTGAAAATCCACCGAACACCACCGAATGAACAGCGCCGATACGCGCACAAGCCAACATTGCAAAAACGGCCTCGGATATCATCGGCATATAAATTGTAACCACATCGCCTTTTTTCACATTATGTTTTTTTAAAACATTCGCCATTCGGCAAACCGCCACATACAGTTCACGATACGTTATTTTTTTTGATGGTTCATTGATGTCATCCGGTTCAAAAATCAAAGCGACATCATCAGCGTGACTCTGCAAATGTCGATCAATACAATTCACTGAAGCATTGATTTTTCCGTCCAAGTACCATTTGATTGAAACCGGTTTGTGAAAGCTTACTTCTTTTAATTTTGTATACGGAGAAATCCAATCAAGGCGTTTTGAAATTTCAGTCCAGTGCAGGTCAGAATTTATGTTTGTATTGATACTTTTCATTCTCAAAATGATACACCAAAGTTTTGACAGGTGTAAAAACATATTTTGACTTCACAACGCCAAATTGATCATAGGCTCAATCGAGACGGCATATAAGTTGAAATCAATATTTATATGAAATCAAATCCAATTTATTTTGTATTCAGTTTTATATTTTTTTTATCTACAGCCTCGATCGCTCATCAATGCCATGATCTTTTTAAAAAAGAAAAGCCTTACAGAATAGAAAAAATTGAGCAATCGGAAAAACTGGTTTCTATTCGCGACCAAATCCATGAAATTTTATCTGTCGAGCGCTTTAAAGGCGTTTTTTCTGGAGCCAGAAAACCCGACTGGAATGATTACAATCAGTTGGTGGCTTTAAAAAAACTGATATTAGGCTCAACTTCAGTTTCAAAAATCAAATATCTGAACGCTGACGAAAGAATGATTTTAAAAGTATCTATCAAAGAAGCCTTTGAAAAAATGAATTTTGAAATCGATCAAATACATATCAACAAAAAATCTGCTGAATATAAAAAGTTTTTGGATTATCACTTCGCGTGGTTTAAATTGATCGAAGAAATTAATAGCCTATCTGGAATCAAAATTTTACCCGAAGCAGATTTGTCAGTGATTAGGCCGAATCAAAAATTAATTGCAGATGGTGAAGCCATCGTTCACAGCTTAGAGAAAATATTTACTGATACCTTTGAAAGTTCTGGCCACAAAAATTTTTTCGAATTCACGAAATATTTAAATGAATTCAGTCCCGAAGCCAAAAAGAAATCCGCCATCACTGAAAACGGACTGGTTGTCGCTATGCATAGACCCGAAGGTGCACGCTTTTGGATTCCTATTTCAGGTTTTCAAAATCAACGAGTGACTGGAACAAGTCGAGGCTCGATGAACCCTGCCGGCAGAGACCTCGCGGAAGCAAATTTGACCAATACCAAAGTTGATGATTATTCGCCATTAAGCGCAAGACTTAAACCCAATTACGCTGAAATACGACCACATATGTCGAATGCAGAAAATCAAGTGCGCACACACGCTGGTCATTATGGAAGTGACCTTTGGATATTTAAAAAATCTGCAATCGAAAAACGTACCACTTGGACACCTGTTGATTCTTTGGGCCCTGCATGGAATAAGGTTTCTAATATAAATTGGTCAAATATTTTTATACCTTGGAAATTTAAAAAATTAATCACACCGTATTGGATGAATGGTCAGACAGACTATAGACCCGGCGAAATTCCGAATGATTTTAAATTGGATTTTGGGCAATCAGCTTCTCGGTTTAGCAGACGCGGCAGTACATATTTTGAAGCGCAAATTTGGGGGCCCTCGACAATCAATGATATTCAGGCTTTTGTTTTTCAAAAAAATCCACCTAACAAAGAATTTTATGATTATTTAGTTTCTAAGAATATTGAAATCTGGGATGAACGCACATGGCCTGCAAAAAAATATAGTGGCGAGGAATCAAAATAATGAAAAAAATATTTTTGTTATTTATTTTTTTCTGCGCGCAGACATTTGCAGTTGATTTAGTTCAGCTGCGAAAAGAAATTATTTTAAAAGCTTTAAATTCAAAGCCTGAAAATTTAATCGCGCCGATACAGCTTGCAGATATTGAGCTGGGTAATTATGAAGGCCGTGTCGTCGTCAATAAGACTGCTAAATTTACGTATTATGTACATATCACAGAAGCAAATAATCCAAA
>JAYTMM010000123.1:0-1699 GCA_043728555.1 Pseudobdellovibrionaceae bacterium | reverse complement strand
TCGGTTAATATTTTGCAACACCCTGCTTATGAAAAAGTCTTTACTTATTGTTTTATCAGTCTTCAGCAACGTATCGTTTGCCGTTGACCTTAAACAACTTGACCAAGTTGTGAAAACCGAACTCAGTCCGACTCAAACTTGTTATTCAACTAGCCACCAGAACACATCAGACTATTCAGACAAAGATTTAGAAAAAGAAAAAAAACTGTGCGCACTTAATTTAGAAAATTTAGGCCTTTGTCCCAAGCTAACCAGTTCATCTGCAGGCATCAAAGTTTTTGATAACAGTTTAAATTTGTCATTGAATGATTTTAATCAGCGCTTTTGCATTTCAAAAAAACCCGCCGATTCAAAAAATGAAATCGAATTAAAATCTTATGGCAAATTCAAACATACAATGGATTTAACTTATGCACAGTCAAATTTGACATATTACCACATGTCACGATCACTGGATGCTGGCCGAGTCCCCGTCAGTGTACTTAAAACTTTCGGTTCGAAAATTCATCAACAAATTGCAGAAAACGCTATTTTAAATATGAAAACTTTGGCAATGCCAACATCACAATTAATTTATCAAAGCTGGATCAACTTGCAAGCGCGATACAAATCTACGGATTCAAAATTACGTCGTGGTTTTGTTGACGAACAGCGCGATGTCGCAGTTGGTGTCATTGTTGAAAAGGTCGAAGGTGATTTTGTCTATTCTGAACTTGATCAATTTCCGGATCTAAATAATTTAGATCAAACTCCAATTTATAAAACTGTTTTCTCAGCGCAAAATATTTCTGATATTTTAGGTAAAAATAAATTTAAAAATTTAAAGGCCGCACAAACTGCCGTGCAAATGAAGGATGTTTCTGACCTGATCGTCATGGATACGATATTAAACCAATCTGACCGATTTGGTAACATCGCCAATCAACAAGTTTGGTATTACGCTGAAAATAATGAACTGAAAAAAAAGAAAGCCGATTATGACGAAAAAGATAAAGTTTTAGAATCACAAAAATCAGAAATGAAATTAAAAAATGCAATCTTAGTCAAAGAAATGATGCTGATTGATAATGATGCGGGTTTAATTTTTGAATCTGAATTTTCAAAGAAAAAATACGTTGAAAATATGACTCACATCAGCCCCAGAACATATTCAAAACTTTTAAATCTATATAAAAACAAAGATCAATTCGAACAGCTCATGGTGCATTCACTTTTAGTCAATCCACAGGCGGCGCAAAAAACCGAAGACAATCTTATTCGCGTGATGAATATTTTGATTGAACGATGTAAGTCTCAGAAATTAAAATTAGACATTGATCGCGATTATTTAATTGGATTAAAGGCCGCACCAGAACAAGCCTTGTGTGAATAAATAAAATTTTTCAGTCAGATCAACAGCTTAGAATATCTCTTGATATACTTCGGATTTATCGGGTAAATTCGAAGTATGGTTAACCGCTTAATTAATTCTAAACAAAACAGGTGCTTATGTTTTTAATCATAGGCCTTGGCAACCCCGGCGCAAAATATCAAATGAATCGCCACAATATTGGTTTTTTAACGTGCGATCATTGGCTGCGCTCCAGCGGCAGTGGTGCTGCAGATTCCGATTACCGTGAAGAACACAAAGCCCTGACAAAAAAATTTAAAATAACATCTGAAGATGGAAAAAAAACAGAAGAAATTTTATTAGCAAAGC
>JAYTMM010000122.1:0-9649 GCA_043728555.1 Pseudobdellovibrionaceae bacterium | reverse complement strand
TCAAATCAGGACCAACAACAACATCATAATAGGCTTGCAAAAGCGTCGCCGCCTTTAATTGGCTTAATGTGACTGCACGCAATTCAATATCCAAATTCGCTACTTGTTTTTTTGCATTTTCTGTTTCAAAAAGTTGTTCAGAATATTTCAAAGTTGGATCTAACTTTATCTTTTTCTGATCTTTATCTACAGAATACAAAGACGCTGTTTCAAAGTTCGCATCGCATGTCACAGAAATATTTTTTATTTCAGAATTAATTTTTTTATTTGAATTGTAATCAAATAAATTTGTTTTCTGATTAAACATATCAGTTAACTCAGAACCGATACCTTTAATTTCAGCTTCACAATTTTTTTGCAAATCAGAATCAGCGCTGAATGCAGGGATTCGACCTGACTGAACCATATTGTGCGAACAACTGAAAACAAATAATAAGGGCATTAAAATATAAAACTTCATATATTCTCCTAACGGCCAGTTCCGACTGGCGTTTGATTTTGTTGTGAACCTGATTCAGTATTTGTAGTCGATGCAGCTGGCGCCAAGTTCATTCGACGATTTGCCACATTCGAAGAACATTGTTCAGCCTTAAGCCATTCAACGCGCTCCATCCAAGCTTTATCTAAATCAGGACTTCTGCGTTCTGCAGTTAAACAATTATACAGAGCTATTCGTTCATCAGAATTTAAATCCATACCCGGCGGCATTGATCGATCAACTAAAATTTTAAATTGCAATTCCTGTGACGAAAACCTTTGATTTAAATTTCCACGCACCGTTCCGTTGTGGCATTGGGCGCAATCCATTGACGATTTAACTTTTTCAAAATCAATTTTTGGTGTGTCAGACAATTTGGTATCAAATCTGTAATCACCGAAGGCTTGAAAATTTATTGTTTTACTTAAAGTTGAACACTGCTTTAAAGATTCAGAATTTCTATGATCTGAATTCGGTGGAAGCCAACCCAACGGTCTCAAATTTGGACGCGGACCAAGCTTTATTTCATGATCACCAACTTTAACTTTTCCCCACGATAAATCACTAACGACCATCATTTCATTAATACGATCAACAGTTGCAGAATCTGCAGCTGACATTTTTTTTTCACTTCCATTAGTTACTTTGTAACCAATAGGACTAATCGATCTGAGTGGCGTACTGTGACATTCAAGACACCTTTGTGTTGATAATTTATTATCCCACCTGTAATTGACATCGTTGGGGGCCGAGGAATTACTCTGCAGTCCACGAAGCTGACCCACAGGTGGAGATACTGTTTTATCAACAGTAATTATTGTCATCACATTTTGCGCGTTGGATAAACTGCCATAACCTGGTTTTGGCACAGGATCATCGTTCGACGATCTGGGGTTCATATCTGGATGCGGACTGGTTTGAATATAAATATCTTTGTCTCGGCCTGGAATAACAACCATAAAAAGATTTGGCGGCCTATCAAAACCGCCCGTGCTTCGCGTTTTATATGACAAAGCTTCCCATTTATTTTTTTTAGCTAAATTCAATATGTCTTCTGGCATGCGAATCGAATTTTTATCGATTTCGCCAGTTGTTGGATTTTTCACAGAAAATTCTGGCGGCAAATCAGAAACCGAATTTAACGTCAAAGGCTCGACACGCGGCAGACTATCTATATCATACATTAAACTCGGGCGTTTATCTGTTTGAATTTGTTCGCGCAAACTGTTTAAGCAAGTTGGCACTTTACTTGGAAAACAGGTTTTAATCGAATTCTCGACAACATTATACTGACCTGTTTTATATACACTAATTGCTTTTTCACGCCACTGATCTATTTTTTCTTTGGTCTGACTGGCTGCTGGCAAACATTCTAAATCAGTTATATCAGCGCTGTATAATTTAATTCCACCAATCAAAATAATTGCCGTTGCAAAATATTTTTTCATTTCTAACGCTCAGTCGCTTCTGAACCAGACGAGCTACTGGGATTTGCACGCTGGCTTGCTGCAGAATTACAGACTTTTTTGATATGATCCGTTTTTAAATTTGAATATTCAGCATCTAAAGATTTTAAATCGCCATCTTTAACTATGGCATTACAATTTTCATCTGTCAGACGCTGACCAACAGCTAAAGCATAATCAAGATCAATTTGCATATTGCAGTTTTTAGCCCACATCAAACCAATCGCTTCGTACGATTTTGCATCTGATGAATTGGCCTTCGGAATAAGACTCGGACTTAGCTTAACAAGTGTCGATGTCGAACCATTCATAGAATCCGATTTACGTGAATATAAAATTTCACCTTTTTCAGTTGAAGTCATGTATTGAACGTTTTCAGTTGGCGAACTTAAGGTGATGACTTCGCCAGATTCAATATTCATTTGCAACAGACGACCCTTTCGAGTGTTCGGATCATTAACGACAAAAATAACATTTTTTTTATCAAACGAAAAAGAAACTTTACTGGTTACTGCGGGTATTTCATTTACAAATTCGCAATCACCATTCCGATCATTAATTTTATAAATTTTCATGACTCTTGTGCCATTATCACGACCTGCGATATATTTGCCATCGCGTGAAAGTATAGGCACTTGGCGATCTAAACCACCGCTTGGTATGTTTCTGCAAATTTTTAATGGCTCGCTTTGAACAGCTTTAATTTCAAAATCATCACCCTTTTTTTTGATAATATAATCTTTAATTGAACCGCCAGCTGAACCCATCGCAATTCTGATTTTTCGTTCGTTGCCAGATTTACTTAATATTCCGATGGACTGATAATCACCAGGATGCGTGTCTTGAAAAAACGGACGAGTCTGTACTCCGCTTAAAAGCAAATCACTTGTTTTATAAAAAGCAATGCCGCTGCCCCCAGGATGTGTATAAATATCACCCTCTGGTAATCCGTAGGCATCAATGCTGTTCGTTATTGTTTCTGCAGAATTGGTACACATATTATACATTTTGCTACTGATACCACCAACTGATGTATAAGTTATTCTGCAGTCACCAAACGCCTGCATCCAATAACCCGCACCCGGAATTTCATAAGTTTTTTCAGTTTTTAAAACCGAATTATCACATTTAACTTGTGAAAAAACAGAAGCAGCAAAAACCAAAGATACTAAAAAAATTATTTTGTTCATCATCATTTTAAATCCTTATCGATATTTTCTAATTCTGTTTTAATCCACTTTGAATAAATTTTAGATTTTTTAAAACCGACATAATCCGCATTTGACAAAAAACCATCTTTATATATATAAGCCGCAGGATAATGAACACCCAGCCCACGATCATAAATTTCAGATGAAACTACTTTTTTTAAATATTGTTTAGTGACCAAACCTTTTTCGATCCATTTTTCAGCTTCGGTTAAGCTTGCATTTTGATCTAACAAAATTTCTAAACTGCCGCCGCTTGATTCAACGGCCGATTTTACTTCAGCAATTCCTTCAACAGAGTAAGGCATATATGGTGACCACACATAGATCACACCCCATTTTGATTTTTTCATAAGTGCAAAAAGATCTTGGTCACCAAAAACATTTGGATCAGTTGTCAGTTTACTGTTTTTATTTTCCGAATAGACTGTCGTCGAGACAACGGGTTCACATAGACCTGAAATTAATTTTGTGGTTTTTAATTGTTTTGTATTTTTATTTAAAACTTCAAAGTGAACAGTTTTTTTATCGCCCCAAATTTTATAAGACATCGCTGTCTTTGAATTTTTGAAAGCTATGCCGTATTTTAATTTTTGATTTGGCATTGATATCAATGTCGGAGACCAATTTTTTTCAGACAATCCTGCGTCCATATTTTTTGGCAAGACCTTCGAACAACTGACTTTTTTCATATAATTTTCAAAATTATTATTCACGGCTTTATTTTCAAAAACGTCTTTTGAAAATGCACCGCACACAAAGAATAGAACCAATGTTCCCAACACAATAGAATTCATCAATAACCTCGTTGTTATTAGCTTATTCTAATTTAAATAAATTTAACGATTTTTCGAATGAAACAGTTGTAAATAAATACCTAAGTCCAGTCTGAACGACAGATGGGGTTATAAAAACATGCTACCGAAAACGAAACAAAACTACGACTTAGTCCTCTTTCTGACTCTGCCATCTAAATAATTTTTCAAAGCGCTTTCACTTGATAACCAGTTTCTTTTTTCTTTGTGTGCTTCAAGCTTGCCTGAGCGAGCTAACAAATTTAAATACTTTTCAGAGAAATCACACTTTTTGGATAATTCAGACAATAAAATGAATTCATCGGCCCTATTCGACTTTGAACTGATCGCCTTTAAATAAATTTCGATTGATCGCTCGACCGCTTGAGCAATAAATTTTTGAATATCATCAAATTGACCTTTATCTGCTTTTTCTAAACAGCGATAATATTTTTTTCTATCGTTTTTTAAAATAATAACAAGCGGATAACCTTTTTGTAACAAAATCAGATTCATAAATAAACGCGCTGTTCGACCATTTCCATCTGTAAAAGGATGTATTTGAACTAATTGATGATGTGCCAAAGCAGCCAATTGAACTGTATGCATTTTTTTTGAATTTGATTTGATCCAATGAATTAAATCATTCATCAGTTGTGGAACCTTATGTGCTACCGGAGGCTTGTGTGAAGATCCCGTAATCATCACATCGCCAGATCTATACAATCCTGTTTCATTTTCTTCGATATCTTTGATAATCAGCTGCTGTAGTGATCGAATTAAATGTTCACTGACGGTATGCCTTTTTTGATGCTCGATCATTTCATACAGGTAATGAATGGCTTCGTGATGATTTTTTGCCTCAAGATGATCTTTTAATGATTTTCCTTTAACGGTTATTCCATCATTAATAATAAAATACGTTTCTTTGAGCGTTAGTCGATTGCCTTCAATCGCATTTGAATTATACGTCAGTTCAAAAGAAAACTGTTCTTTGAGCTTCTGAACTAGTCTGGGCGAACGCGGACGTGCGTCTTCAATGGTTTTTAATTTTTTATCAATTCTTCGCAAAGCTGTGGTTATCATCAAAAACCTCTTAATATGGTATAGCTATCTAATTACTGTATACCATATTAAGGAAAGTAGCAACCCAACTATCACCGATCAAAAAACAGAAAACTCCATTTATCGACCACAGGTACGAAAATAAAAACCAACATCGAAATATTCGTCCACATGAAAAATGCGAACCAGCGCTCACGCGCATCTGATTTATAAAGTCTGAAAAATTCTTTCAGCAGAAAAAATGCAAACGGAAAAATAAATAAAACATACACCCAACTGGTCTGCAGAAAAAATGGCGCTGACAAGGCCACACCCGCATACGCAAAAGTGTAAAGGCCGATGTGGTACAAAGTTTTTTTGACTCCTAATTTTACGGGCAGTGTTGGAATTCCACCCGCTGCGTAATCGTCTTTGTATTTAATTGCCAACGTCCAGAAATGCGGCATTTGCCAAAGAAACATAATCAGAAATAAATAAATCGATTCACTGGTGAAAATATTTGGATTGTTCACAGCATATCCAATCGTGATCGGTAGCGCCCCAGGAATCGCACCAGGCACGGCTGCAAAAGCCCAATTGGGCTTCCACCATTTCGTGTACAAAACATTATATAAAACAACAGAGACGATCCCAAGAACGCCCGCAGTGGTCGATTGCGTAAACAACATGTTCACACCAACAAAAATCATCGCGCACGATAAAATTCCTGCAGCTAACGGTTTAATTTTACC
This sequence comes from Pseudobdellovibrionaceae bacterium, assembly GCA_043728555.1. Lineage (GTDB taxonomy): Bacteria > Bdellovibrionota > Bdellovibrionia > Bdellovibrionales > Bdellovibrionaceae > Pseudobdellovibrio. Next base: position 3,907 of record JAYTMM010000122.1, on the reverse strand, counting down.
GCTGGCGATGGGTCGATTTTTTGTGCGTGGCATTTTTTGATCTAATTGCCATTCTTGAACTTGGTTCAATGCAAGACTGCCCGAACTTAGAAAATACAAGCCACCTAAAAAATATACTAAGTGTTTGTAATCGAATGGTGTTTCAATAAAAAAGCCGGTTGCATATCCCGCAAGACCGGCTAATAAAACAAAGATAACGATTCCGAATTTTGTCAGCTGAGAAAAAGTTTTAAACACGATTTACTGACCACATTTACAATACTGAATTTACAGAGACGCGTGTGTAAATATCCATAATTGTGATACCAAACAACAAAGCCAAAAATACAAAACCTGCACCAAAAATAATTCGGTTTGAAAGTTTATCGTATTTTAAATGCATGAACCAAGCCATGACCAAAAATGCCTTCACCGCAGCGATGGTAAACGCGATCAACGCCGCAAATGGACCCAGAAATTCATGCAGTTGATGAAATCCCACTGTTAAGAAAGTTAATACAAATAAGGCTCCTGCGACTTTGTAGTACGTCGCAAGAGGCATGATGTGATGTTCGTCGTGGTGATCTTGATTCGCTGACATAAATACTCCTTATTAACCGACCAAATAAAGTAACGGAAACAGAAAAATCCAAACTAAATCGATGATGTGCCAAAAAATTCCAACACCTTCAACAGCTGTGTAATAATTCGGATTAAAATCACCACGCATGCAGCGATATAAACACCAACTGATCATGCACATTCCTAGAATAACGTGAATACCGTGCAAACCCGACATACAAAAATAGAAACCAAAATACATTCCTAAATTTGTGCTGACGATAGCAGGTTTTCCTATTTCGTGCAGATGGTGATTTAACATTTCAAGATCCAACATGCGACCTGGAAAAATCCCCATGTGAAATTTATGAGTATATTCAAAATATTTAATCACCATAAATATAGCACCACACAAAATTGTGATTGCTAAAGCCCACACAGCTTTTTTGGGTTGATTGATTTGGCAAAAGTAAATTCCCAAAGCCATTGTTAATGATGAAAAAATCAGAACCAATGTATTAATAAAACCTAAACGCCAATCCAAAAATTGCGCGCCCTCGGCAAACATTTCAGGGTATTTCATATGAAAAATCAAATATCCAACAAATAATCCGCCGAACATTAAAATTTCTGTCGCCATAAAAAGCCAAATACCTTCTTTGGCTGATGCGAATTGGTGACTGGCGTCGCGGTAATGTTCTTGGACCGGAACACCGTTAATCATTTTACTTGTACTCATAAGGCCCCGCAGTCACAACTGGTTCGTGATCAAAGTTATGAACGCTCGGCGGAGAATCCGCTTCCCATTCAAGTGTTTTTGATCCCCATGGATTTTTCGGAGCTTTTGCACCCGAAATTAGTCCGTTAATAATTGTGTATAAAGCCATTAAAAAACCAATCGCAATTAACCATGAACCCATCGTTGAAATACGATTTAGTGGTTCGTACGCTGGAATATAATTGAAATACCTACGCGGCATTCCCATGGCACCTAAAATAAATTGTGGAAAAAACGTTACGTTAAATCCAACAAAAATAAAAACCCATGACATTCTGGCCCAAAATTCAGAATACATTTTACCGAACATTTTCGGGAACCAATAATAAAATCCACCCATAATGGCCATCAATGTTCCGCCGACCATCACGTAATGAAAGTGCGCGACCACAAAATAAGTATCATGAAAATGTACGTCGACCGGAATAACGGCCAACATAATTCCAGTAACACCACCAATTGCAAATAAAAATAAAAATCCCAACGCAAATAACATCGGCGAAGCAAATTCAATCGAACCTTTGTACATCGTCGCAACCCAGTTAAACATTTTAATCGCTGTTGGTACGCCCACAAGCATTGTTAAAAACGAAAACACGATTCCTGCAAATTCAGATTGGCCCGACACGAACATGTGATGACCCCAAACAAAAAATGAAACCGCAGCAATACCTAATGATGAATACGCAATGGCTGTGTAACCAAAAATTGTTTTTTTAGAAAACGTTGTGATCAATTCTGAAATTACACCCATTGCTGGTAAAATCATGATGTAAACTGCAGGATGCGAATAAAACCAGAAAAAATGTTGAAATAAGACAGGATCGCCACCCAATTTCGGATCAAAAATACCAACACCAAAAGTTCTTTCCATCGCAAGCAACAGCAAAGTGATTGCTAAAATTGGAGTAGCCAGTACTTGAATAATTGCCGTTGAATACAATGCCCAAACGAACAATGGCATTCTCCACATCGTCATTCCGGGGCAACGCAATTTATGAACCGTTACGATGAAATTTAGTCCCGTCAGGATTGAACTCATGCCCGTGATGAATGCGGCCAACACCATTGTTGTTACCGCAGTTCCAGATTTAATTGAATACGGAGTATAAAAAGTCCAACCCGTATCAACTTTTGTTGAAAACATTGTGAACATCGCCAAACTTGCTCCGGCCATTAAACAATACCAGCTGGCTAAATTTAATTTCGGAAAGGCAACGTCTTTGGCGCCGATTTGCAGCGGCAAAAAAATGTTTCCTAAAATCGCTGGAATCCCCGGAATGATGACCATGAAAACCATGATCGCACCGTGATAAGTTAATATCTGATTGTACGCATCAGCACTGGGTAACAACTGACCAGTTGTTTTACCTAAAGCATCAACCGCATTGTACGCAAAAAGTTCTCCGCGTAATAACAAAGCTGCAATTCCACCCAATAAAAAGAAAGACATCACTGAAATAAAATACAAAATTCCGATACGTTTGTGATCCAGACTTGTTAACCAAGACCATAAACCTTTTTCTGCATTTAAATAATTACTGCCATGTGCTGCGTGAGCCATAACGTACTCCTTTATTTAAGACCTTTAATATATTCAATCAACGCTGTAACTTCGACTTCTGAAAGCTGACCTTGAAAAGCCGGCATCGCAGAACGCGGACCAAAACCTTTTGCAATTTTTGCCTGCGAATTTAAAATCGATTCACGAATGTAATTTTCGTCGGCCGTTACTTTTAAGCCGCCTTCTATTTCGTGATTTTCAGTTCCAAATAATTTTTGTAATGACGGGCCAACTTTAACCGCAGGATTATCAACATTATGGCAAGACGCGCAAGCGCGGGTTTGAAATATTTTTGCTCCACGTTGTGCGATAGGTAATGTTGAAACTTCAGATTCAGTTGTTAACCATTTGTCGAAATCTTCTTGTGTGACCACACGCAATGTTGTCATCATCCCCGAATGTTGAGTTCCGCAGTATTCCGTACAGAACACATGAAAATCACCCAACTTGTCTGCGTGAAACCATAAATTTGTATATCGCCCCGGAACTGCATCTTGTTTTAAACGAAAGCTCGGAACATAAAACGAATGCAAAACATCTTCGGCGGATAAAATAATTCGAACATCGCGACCTACGGGCACAACGACTTCAGTGGATTTAACACCGTTTTTGTATTCAGCAGTCCATGCCCACTGTTTTCCAGTGACATGAATTTCTAAGGCGTCTTTAGGCATTGTACGCATATCGTGATAAATCACCCAGCCCCATGCAAAAACGAATAAAAATAAAATCAATGGAATCACTGACCATAAAATCTCAAGACGTGTGTCATGAGTAATATAAGCCGTTACATCATTGGCAGATTTTCGTTTATATTTAATCGCGAAATAAATCATTCCACCGATTACAATCACACATGACACAAGACTGATCACAAGTAAAAATGCGTACAAATTATCTACGCTTTTTGCGATCTCGGTCCCTTGTGTCGGCATGAACGAATCCGCATGCGCCATCACAACTGTTAATTTTTGCAATATCCACAACAACATGGCTACACCTTCTCTCTTCTTGATCTAAATAAT
>JAYTMM010000121.1:0-7021 GCA_043728555.1 Pseudobdellovibrionaceae bacterium | reverse complement strand
GAAGTCGAAGCTTTGATTTCTGATTATTATACGCTAGTTACTCAGCAGCGCGATAAATACAGCCAAGATGCAAATTTACAGTATAATTTATCTATTGCTGACGAAGAACAGCTTAAACAAATTGCGACGGATTGGATTCAGAAATCAGCCATCGCCTCAGTTTCATTTTATGATCGACAAGGCCGCTTGTTGGCGACAACATTTCGTGACGATAAAAATCTGATCCGGAATTTCGGTCAAAGTTCAGAACGTATTTTGTTAAACGAAAAATATTTAAATTACCTTAAAGATAAATCAGACATCGGATTTGTCGATTCGTCCAAAGATAAAATGTCGCTGGTTTTATTTTCAAAAGTCATGTCGCCCGCTGGAAAACATTTGGGTTATTTTGAACAAATGATCGATTTAAAAGATTCATTTTTAAATCGAATTAAAAATCGACTGAAAATAGAAAGTTTCTTAATCGCTGAATCGGGACAAATTATTTCAGCCACCAAAGACGATTTTAAAAAAATAAAAATTAATTCAAATAATTACAAAGACGATCAATTTATCGAATTTGACGACCGCAATCAAACGCTGGGTTTTATTTTATATCCGCTGTCGTGGGACCGTTCCAAATTTTATATGGGACTGGGGACCGCTAAACAAGATTCACAAATCATATTAAAAAATATTCGTATCGCATTTTTATCTATGATTTCTGTGGTGTCTGTGTTGTTAATTATTACTATTTTAGTGACGACAAATTGGTTTTTAAAACCCGTGCAGCGTTTAATTACGGGTTTTCGTTCATTTGATAAAACGGATCAATTGATTCAGTTGCCGATTAATAACCGCACTGAAATTGGTTTATTGACAGAAACTTTTAATGAAATGACTTATAAAATTTATCAGACCAGATCTGATTTGCGAAAAAAAATCAAAGAACTTGAATTAGCAAACACTGAATTAAAAGAAGCACAAGGTAAATTGGTTCATTCGGCAAAAATGAACAGTTTGGGCCAATTGGTTGCTGGTGTGGCTCATGAATTAAATAATCCGATCGGATTTATTTTCAGCAATACAACACACTTAAAAGATTATTCGCAAAAATTATTTGATCTCATCGAAGCTGCTGAAAAAGCACCACATGAAATAAAAAAATTCAAAGACGACATCGATTTTGAATATATTAAAAAAGATTTACCAAAACTGATTAAGTCTTGCCAAGACGGCGCCCAAAGAACACGTGACATTGTTTTAGGTCTTAGGAATTTTTCCAGATTAGAAGAAGCGCAGCTGAAAGAAATTGATTTGCGCGAAGCTTTGGATACGACTTTAGAACTTTTGCAGGGTGAAATTAAAAATCGATTACAGGTCCACAGGCAGTACGAAACAATTCCGCCAGTTCTGTGTTATGCTTCGCAGATCAATCAAGTTTTTATGAATATTTTATCGAATGCAGTCCAGGCGATACAGGGCACGGGGCAACTGTGGGTGACAACGATTCCGTTAAAAGCCAACGTCAACCAACCGGGACGTGTTCAAATTTCGATTCAAGACAGCGGCATCGGTATGGATTCGGTTACGCTAGAGAAAATTTTTGAACCATTTTTTACAACAAAAGGCGTTGGCCAAGGAACTGGTTTAGGTTTAAGTATTTCGTACGGTATCATTCAAAATCACGGCGGCGAAATCCAAGTTCGTTCACAAAAAGGGATTGGTACAGAATTCGTAATTATTATACCGTTAACGCCACCTAAAATCGTGTTGCCGTCTTAATTTAATTTTCATCATGTGGTCGTTTTTACGGTAAAACGACCACATGTGTAAAAATCAGATTTTTGCCAGCAATCTGGCGCTATTGATTCAGAACAAAACAAATTTTGTATCAACCTGAGATTGTATAAACATTTTTCATTATTTTGCTGTTTCGCTGTTTAGTTTTACGGACCTTTGTCCGATCAGAGAACTATCAGGGGGAACTGATGAGCAAAAACCGTTTTATATATTTAATTTCCGCTTTAGTTTCAGCCTCGGCCTGGGGTTCATCATTCCAAGATCTGAACCAAGGTTTATTAAAAGACTATTTTAATCAGAATTCGATTTCATCAGGATTAAGTTGTCAGTTATCTGACGAAAAAATTTTAGCTTCGTATCAGCATTCAAGTATTTCGTCATCGTACGCAGATTGTTTTATTCAAGATACATCTGGTTACATTATTAAAATGAGCAGCAGCTGTCCGGCTGGAACAATCAATGGTAAATTAAAAGCAGCAGCGGGTACTTTTTGTGTGACGTCGACAGCCAGTTCTGGTGGCGGCTCGGCGAGTGGCTCAAACTCCAGAGGTACAGCAAAAAAAGGAATGACCGCGATGCAAACAGCCACTGTATTAACTCCAGCAATAATTGCGGCGGCGAATGTTGCTGATGTTATGGGTAAAAAATCTGGTTCGGTATCAACTATGGCAGGTGGAAGTTCGGCTATCTCAAGAGTCTCCAATACGGCTGGCACAGGTAAAGCTGTAAATACTGCAATTGATGCGGCCAATGCAAATACTCAGCAAGCAAATTTGGCTGCAACACCTGATAAAAACGATTGGACTCAGACTTCGCAGGGAACCAAAGTTAAAGAGTATGATACTGACGATGGTTCTTCTCATGTCAGAGCAGAGACTACTCCTGGTGGCTACACAGTAGAAACGCAGACAGGTAAAGACTCATCATCTTCATCTGTTGTATTCTTAGATCCGAATAAAAAAGAAATTACATCTGATCAGTACCAAGCTGCTGTAACAAAAGAGTATCAAGACGGCGGCGGCAAGCTAGTTCAAAAATTGCCAGAAGCTGTTCAGCCCGCGGGTGCTGCTGTTGCGTCCGCGACAGGTTCGCCAGCAATTGATCCCGAGGCTACTGCTGCCATAGCCTCTTCAGAAGCTTCTGATACGGCATTCAATACAGAAATGCGCGCTCAAATTTCTCAAGGTATAACTGAGGCCACGACAACGCTTACTGAGACTCAATCTGAATGTAGTATGTCGGGTTTAGGTTGCGCACTTATACCAAAAATTCAAGCAGCCTTATCGGCGCTACAGAAATTGCAAACTACAATTGGTACTTATGTACCATCTAAAAAAACATGTTCAGAATCTGCAGCGCGTGCAGAAAATTTTTGTTCGGTTGTGCGAAGCCCAACAGCTCAAGCTGTTTCAACTTTAATGACAGTCGGCGGAGCCGCTTTGGGCCAGATGTCTTCAGCTTCAGAAACTTGTGGGACAACAGAAGATTTAAGCAGCTTAGCACAAAAGGGTATGATGTTGGCGAACTTGGCCTGCAGTGGAGTGAAACTAATGTGTGACTCGTCATGCGCGGCTTCAGGAAAAATTTTAACTGCAATGTCCGCAGATATAAAAATTGCATACGGTGGCGCTCCAGCAAGTAGCGGTTCAATGACAAGAGCTGTAACGAAAGAGACTACGGCATTAGAAACGGGCGTTGCTCCTAAAATTGCTCAATGTCAAAAATATGCAGCTAATATTGCGCAAATGGCAACTCAGGCTGTTGGTTTAGCAGTAGCCTCGGCTCAAGCCAAAGACTGCAAAGAAAAATTAACAGCCAACGACGGAGATGACTCGGGCGGCGGTGGTGGCGGCGGAATTGGTGGTAAACCGTCTGCGATTACGACGACGCAGCTTTGTAGTGATCCGAAAAATGCGACGATGTCTGTTTGTAAATGTACTGCAAATGCAACAGCCGAAGGCTGTCCCGGTGCAATCGCAAAATTAACTACAACAAGTTCACCAAGTTTTAAATCGACAGGTAATGGTTCGCAAATGGCAGGGCCAGATGCAGCGTTCAAGCAAGGCAGCAATTTAAGCGCCGCTGCGAAAAGCGCATTGGGTATGAATTCTGATGGAACAAATAATAAAGGTGCAGCGAATCCATCAGGATTAGGTTTTAATGGCGCAGGCGTTGGTGGTGCAGATTCAAATGCAGCTGGTGCACATGGATCTGCAAATCAAAAAACAGACACGGCTGGTTCAAGCAAAGAAAAAAGCAAATTTAATCTGGGCAGTTTTAGTTCTTTGGGCGGAGCGATCGGGGGATTTTTTGGTGGATCTAAAAAATCAAACGGCGGCGAAAAATCAGCCAAGGACCAAATTGAATCAGCCAAGCGACAAATCGCTAGTGAAAAAGTTCGCAGCGAAATCAGTTCTGCATCTGGCCGATCAAATTGGGACAAGGTCAGTACACGTTACACAGAAAGCACAAGTACATTTTTAGGTCAGTAATTTTTTGATTTTGTTTTTTAACTTTTGAATCGGGGGATTCATGAAACGTACGTATTTTAAAATATTTATTGCAGCAGCATTTTTTCAATCAAATATTTTATTGGCCGAAGTTAATGTGGCTGCATCAAACCAACAATCGAATCAGAATTTGCAAATCAAAGATTGTGTCGAAAAAAATGCGACTGTTGATGAAAATGGTCATTCAGTTCCCAGCGCAGAATATACTTCGTGTCTGAGTTATAATAGGTATATGCGCGGGGCTCAGGGTTACGGAAGTAACGCATCAAATTTAGCAAATTTAGCATTAACAATTACTGTAGAGCCAAAACCAAATTGTGATCAGTATTCCAATACAGGTGGTGGCGGCGAAGAGGGCGGAAATTATTCTTACCAATCGTGTATGCAGCAATTTAATAACAGCAATGAAAAAAAAGCATGGGACATTAAAAAATCTGTAGCAGCCTCTGAATCAAATGCTTCTGCAAACCCAGATATCGCAAAATTAAAAGACACAACAGCAACGGGTTCTATGAATGAGATTCAGCAAAAAAATGAAGACGGCCAACAGCTGTACAAAATTGCTGGAATTGCTATGGCAGGCTATGCCGCATACCAATTTGCAACAGCATCTGCTTGTGCTGCGCCAACTTGGGGTGGTTGCGTACCAGCGCTCGTGGCGGCTGGAGCTGCATTTTTATTATTAAGTGCAAAATCAAATCAACAAGCCAGTGAAAATGCTCAAGCCGCAAATGAAGCCTGTAATGCACATAACCAATTATCCAGCGAACAAAAAGATTGTTCAGGTGGCGGCGGTGGTGGTGGTGGTGTCGGTTCAACTGCAACTCCGCCAATAACGTCAGTTTACAATGATGATGGTACTTGCAAAGCGACAGCTCCGCCGGGATGTAAACCAATTACAACAGTTACAACTGGCGGCGCAAAATTTCCGACAAATTGCAAAGATGCCGCGGGTAAAGCGATCAGCTGTTTAGCTGCAGGACAAGCTTACTACAAACAAAATCCAAACGGTTCAGTCACAGTTAAAACCGGCAAAGGCGATAAAACTTATACCTCTGCTGACTTTGCTGATAAAAAATCAATGATGGCTGCAGGTATGTCAGCAGCTGACGCAGATAAATTAGTAAATGATCTGTATGGAAAAAATGGAGCATTAGCAAAAGCAGGTCTGGACGCAAAGAGTATGGCTTTGGGTAATGATGGTGATAAAAAATATGGTGATTTTACAAGTAGTGCATCAACAGGTGCTATTGTTGCAGATTCATCAAAAGATGCGCATAAAAAATTCGGTGATAAATTAGGGGATTCTGTTGCGGATCGCAGACCTTCGTCTGAAGGTTTAAGTCGTGATTTCAATGGCGATCTGATCGGCGCCGCCGGCGACGATATATTTTCAATGATGAAACGCCGTTATAATTTAAAGAACGAACAAGATAGTTTTATTGCACCGTAAAGTGATTCGCCATAGACTATAATCTATGGCGCATACTTTAAAAGTTCTGGGCATCATGAGCGGCACAAGCCTTGATGGTGTTGATTTTGTAAAAATAAAAATTCATAAAAAAAATCTGAAATGCGAATTTATCGCAATGCAAAGTTTTAAATTTCCAGTGGCTTTGCGAAAGCAGTTATTTTTGGCGGCGCAAAATGAAAAAAAAGTTTCTGAGATTTCAAATTTAAATCACGATCTTGGAAAATTTTATGCCGAATGTTTTTTAAAATTAAAAAAGCCAGTTCGCAGTATTGATCTGATTGGCCTACATGGTCAGACGGTGTATCACGAAGGTCAACGGTCGACGTTGCAAATCGGTGAACCCAGTTATCTAGCTCTCGCATCCGGCGTGGAAGTCATTTCAAATTTTCGTGCGGCCGATATCGCAGCTGGTGGTCATGGGGCACCGTTGGCTCCATTTTTTCATGAAGTGGTTTTTGGCCAAAAGAAAAAAACAATCAGTATTCATAATTTAGGTGGTATCAGCAACCTAAGTCTGATCGTCAACGGAAAAATGAAACTGGGTTTTGATACGGGCCCAGCAAATATGTTGATCGACGAAGAAATCAGAAACGCCAGTCACGGCGAACGCCAGTATGATCTAAACGGAACAATGTCATCACGTGGCAAGGTCCACACAGAATTATTAATGAAGATGATTTCGCATTCGTTTTTTATGTTAAAACCACCCAAAAGTTGCGGCCGAGAACAGTTCGGAAAATCGTTTCATGAAAATTTTTCTGATGAATTATCTAAATTAAAAATCGAAGACCGTTTGGCCACATTGACTGAATTAACAGTTTCATCAATTGCTAAAGCTTACCAAAGTTATTGTAAACCCTATCCGACAGAAATTATTTTCTGCGGGGGCGGAGCGAAAAATAAATATTTAATGAAACGTCTGCAGGATGAATTATCCATTGCGGATATTAAAATTATTGAACAACTGGGTTGGCCTTCAGAAAGTATCGAAGGCGCTGCATTTGCATTGTTGGCAGCGTGCAGGCATTGGAAAATCAAAGCGAATCTGCCCGCCGTTACGGGCGCCAAGAAAAAAGTTTTATTAGGCCAAATCACCAAGCTGTGATTGTGGCAGCAGTCTTAATTTTTGATAATGTGCTTTGTAAATTTCATTTGTTTTTAATTTTTGATTAATTTCATTTTTTGCCAACTGATAATCAGTTAAATTTCCGACTTCGTACCAATCACATTTGATCGGATAAATTTGAATATTTTT
>JAYTMM010000120.1:0-5207 GCA_043728555.1 Pseudobdellovibrionaceae bacterium | reverse complement strand
TAAACCACGTGAAGGAATTCGGAATTCTAAACGTGTACGACCAGTTCCTTTTTGAACCATGTTCGTCATAACACCTTTACGCATACCTAATTTTTCAGTCACAGCGCCAACATACGGATCTTCGATATCGATAACTGCGTGTTCGAACGGTTCTAATTTTTTACCATCAACAGTTTTAAAAATAACCTGAGGCTTAGAAACTAGTAATTCGAAACCTTCGCGGCGCATTTGTTCGATCAATACACCCAGCTGTAATTCGCCACGGCCAACAACTTTGAAAGCGTCTGTTGCTTCAGTTTTTTCTACGCGGATTGAAACGTTAAAAAGTAATTCTTTTTCAAGACGCTCTAAAATTTTTCGAGAAGTAACTTGTTTACCTTCTTGACCAGCGAAGGGGCCATTATTAACCGAGAAAATCATTCCAACGGTTGGTTCATCAACTACGATTCGCGGAAGAACTTGTGGATTCGTCGCTGAAGTGATTGTGTCACCGATCGTAAAATCTTCGATACCAGCGATAATCGCCATGTCTCCAGCGCCAATTTCTTGAACGGGAATTTGTGAATTTACATGATATTGGAACAACGCAGATACTTTAACTTTTTTCTGTGCGTGTTCTTGAATACACATAATGTCGTCGCCGACCTTTACAGTTCCGCCGCGCATACGACCCATCGCTAAACGACCTACGTAGTCGTTGTAACCAATGTTAGAAACCATTAATTGCAATGGTGCATCTTCAACAATTGTAGGCGGAGGTACTAATTCAACAATTGCATCATAAAGTACGTTCAAGTTTCCAGTGTTAACTGCTGGATCAAGTGTCGCCATACCATCACGTGCGATCGCATAAATTGTATGGAAATCACATTGTTCTTCGTTAGCTTCAACGTCGATAAATAGATCGAATAATTCGTTGTGTACGTCTTGAATACGAGCATCCGAACGATCGATTTTATTAATAACAACGATGACTTTAATATTTTGTTCTAAAGCTTTTTTCAAAACGAAACGAGTCTGTGGCAATGGACCTTCAGAGGCATCGCAAAGTAAAATTGCGCCATCAACCATGTTTAATACACGCTCAACTTCGCCGCCGAAGTCACTATGTCCCGGAGTATCAACGATATTAATTTTGATATCTTTGTAAGTGAACGATGCATTTTTTGCAGCGATTGTAATTCCACGTTCTTTTTCAAGATCCATAGAATCCATCAAACGTTCTTGAACCGCTTGGTTATCGCGGAATGTTCCGGCTTGTTTAATCAAGTGATCCACTAAAGTTGTTTTGCCGTGGTCAACGTGAGCAATGATGGCGATATTTCTGATTTTTTTTGGATCTTGTAGCATAGTTTCCTCTTTGTTAAAAAAATAAATCCGTCGAGTTTCACATCCGTTGAACTTTGTTCAACCATGCCCGCCCATTAAAAAGCTGTCGCCACTTGTGTCTTCTTGTTCAATATCTGAAATTGAACCAAAAAAATCTAAAGCGCACGACAAGACTTCGTTAGTGTCTTTCAGCTGAAAAATTTGCTTACGAAATGCGGATGAACCTTGATACCCTGTTGAAAACCAACAGGCAAACTTTTTTAACTGAATATTCGTAATGTGGTCAGGTGCATGTTCGCGAATCGCAAGGCTTAAATCCAGAAATATACTTTTATAATTTCGCTTCAAATCAGTCCGTAAATTTTCGCCGCGATACAAGCTTAAAGCATCAGCAAATATCAATGGATTTTTCAAAGCTCCACGACCAATCAATACACCATCACAACCTGATTCTTTTAAACGCGAAACTGCTTTTTGTGGAGTCAATATATCGCCGTTACCTAAAATAGGAATTTTCGATTTCGCTTTAATTTCTGAAATAAATTCCCAATCGGCCAAACCTTCATAACCCTGAGCCCGTGTTCGGCCATGAATCGCCACCCAAGCAATGCCTTCGTTGTACGCGATATTGCAAACATCCAACGCATTTCTTTGATTGGCGTCCCAACCTGTTCTGATTTTTATTGTGACCGGAATTTTTACAGCGTTCACCGTTGATGATAAAACTTTTTGCATCACAACCAGATCTTTCATCATGGCCGAACCCGCACCTTTTTTAACAACCTTGGGCACTGGGCATCCAAAATTCAAATCCACAAAATCTGCACCTTGTGATTCAACGACTTTGGCTGCGCGCGCGATAATTTCAGAATCTTCGCCGAACAATTGAATTCCAATCGGGCGCTGTGATTCATCGAAGCTCATCAAATCCAAAGTGCGCTGCGATTTATATTCGATACCCGTTGCCGAAACCAATTCAGTAACAACAACACTGGCGTCTAATTTTCGCATGAAAGTTCTGAAGGCATGATCCGTAATACCGGCCATCGGAGCCAGCACAAACGGATTTTTTTTCAGAGCATCTAGTGGGTGGATTTTCATTTTGTTTTTTTAAATGAGTTCATATGTTATTGCAACCGTTGTTTCATTTTTTCATAAACCGATTGCTGTTCAGAACTGATGGCACCTTTTGCGAATGCTTTTTGAAAAAAATTAAGCTTGGGTCCGCGAACTAAAGTTTGCAAATGAAATTCAGTCACAGTGCCCGTTTGGTTTGCGCTAACCATCACTTCACGAAAATAAACCGGAGCATTTGCATTTTGAACAGAATCATTCCAAACGTTAAATGAAAAACCTAGAATATAATCCAGCTGTGCAAATGATTGTTGATTGTAACAATAATGCGAATTACCAATTGTCGGCGCCGAAGTTTTTTCACAAATCAGATCGCCATTTTTGTACGAACTTTTAATTGTTGAAACACTGCTGGCTTGAAATTCACGATCGCCAAAAAGAGCAATGACTTTTTCCACAGAAGTATTCACAAAACAAAGTGTTGCATCGATGCCAATAAATGCAGATTCAAAATCGCGGGCGGCGGCATCTTGTGGTGAAGTTAAATTTGAAACATACTGTACATCGAACCGCGGAGTACATGTTGATTTTAAATTTTTATGATACGCATCTTCTTTTGTCATCAACTGATCATTAATTATTTTTGGCAGCTGCTGAACATAATCAGCCGTAAGCCCCTGAAACCGAGCCAGCTCTGTGTGTACGCCAGCGGGTATGGCCTGCGCGAACGTTTGCGAAGACATTAATGCCAGAAATACGACTGCGATTGTTTTCTTCATAAAGAGCCCTTTATATTAAGTTGGTTGTTTAATAAATCTTGTTCTTGTTTTTCAAGATGACATTTGTGCAACAGTTGCTGGCCCTGCTGAATCGTCGCTGCTGAGAAAATTTCTTTCTTAATTAATTTAAATATTTTTAATTTTTCTGAAAATTTTAATTCACAAAAACCAGCCTCAGTGTAGCAATCAGGGTGCGAATCATAAGCCTCAGATTTGATTTGTTCACATGTTCTGATTTTTTTTACTTCACTGACTTGCAAGCTTTGTTTCTGCAAACACTGAAATACATTTGTGACCCAAGATTTACCCAGATCAGTTTGCATTTGATTAAACAATGTGAACTTGCTGCCGCTGCAATATTTAAAACCAAAATCTAAATTATAACCATCTATCCCGCACGGATTTTTTTGTTCTTGGCATAAATAAAAATCGCACGTGCCGATATATTTTTCACAAGACTGATTTTTTGAAAATAGATTTTGGCTCCACTGGCCAATGACATCACTCGTGAATTTATCACCGTGTTTTTTTCTTAAAATTTCAATTTGTGTTGGCGAATCAATTTGAAACAATTTTGAATTTTTATTGATAAATTCTGCTGCTGTTTTTTCTGACCGAAAAATGCGTCCACCTTCATTAATTTGTTGTGCAGAAAATAAAATTTCTGGCAAAAATATCTGATTTGAGGATTGCACTGGTTTTAAAATTTCAGACGGAATATCGTGAATATATTTTTGATCGCCGCAGCTTTTAATTAAATGATTCGTGGCCCGAACATAGTCTTTGATTTCGAAATAAGTAACGGGCCTTTCTTGCGCTTCGGTCAAGCGATCCCATTCTAAAAAATAAATTTGATTATCTTTTTCAAAACAAGAGACAAAACCATTTTTGTCTCTAAAAATTTGGGCAGCAAAACTGAATTGGC
Organism: Pseudobdellovibrionaceae bacterium; assembly: GCA_043728555.1. Classification (GTDB taxonomy): domain Bacteria; phylum Bdellovibrionota; class Bdellovibrionia; order Bdellovibrionales; family Bdellovibrionaceae; genus Pseudobdellovibrio. The sequence goes on along the minus strand of JAYTMM010000120.1, from coordinate 1,100 downwards.
AAAATAATAATAAAATTAAATATTTCATTCAATGCCCTTCAAATAATTTTGCGATTTGACCAGAGCCAATGCAACCAAGGCTGTTGTGTAAGAATCCGAACGCCACAGCACTGTATTTCTGGCCTGCGCCACGGCTGAAAAAAAGACTTCGCCTGGCCAAAAATTTTCTGTGTCTGATTTTTTTTCAATTTGCGATACTAAATATTTAATTCCGAGTTTAACTGAATAATCATATCTGAAATTTTCGGTTTCTGAATAATTCATTAATGCAATTAAAGCCAAGGCTGTGGATTGAACCTTGTCAGTACGGCCAATACCCGGAGCGTTCGACCACGAACCTTCATCATAATTTTGGCCTTCCAGAATTTTTTGAACCGATTTCTTTTTTGACGGTTCTAAACACTCAGCTCCTGCCTTGTAGGCATTTGAAATGGTAAATAAAACGGCATAAGAATTCGGATAATAAATTCCGCATTGGCTTTCAAGATTATGTTCAATTGAAAAATTTAAAACATCGCACGATTCTTTATAGCCCAATTGGTTTTGATTTTTCGTCAGCGTTAACATGCGCAACACATTCGCGTTCACGACACAGTCAACATCATTAAAATTAAATGGAATTCGTGCGCCACGATCTGGTTTGGCGAATACTCCACGTGGCATGGCCAGTGATTTTTCATCAATAAACCAAGTCATAAATGCACCTGATTTTCGAATTCCGTCCAACCAGTTATAATAATGAGATTTACGATCAATATCGCGAAACTGAGAAAAAGTATCCAACGCTGCCTGCGGAACATTAAAATCAGTGGTCTGTTTGATAATGTGTTCAAAATATTTTGCTGTGTATGTTACTGATGTCGTATCAGCGTCAGGTGGAATATTTGTTAGTCCTTGAATGTATTTAGGTACATATTTGTTGCCAGCAAGCGGGCCTCTGACTGTTGTACCATTAAAATCCATTTCAGTATAATAACTGTAAATATCGCCAGCCTTATAATTTTTATCGACGGATTGTAAACCGTGCGTGATCATGGGTTTAATTTTTTGGTATTTAGAGTTTTCAAAATAAATTGAGGCTAATAAATTTGAAATTGACG
>JAYTMM010000119.1:0-2664 GCA_043728555.1 Pseudobdellovibrionaceae bacterium | reverse complement strand
AATAATGATATTACCCTATTTGAAAAATCAAAAGGCGTTGGCGGCCGTATGGCCACCAAGCGAATTGGCAGTGAAAAATTTGATCATGGTGCACAGTTTTATTCAGACAATCTTGATATGAAAGACCTTCATCAAATTTGGTTAGCTGCAGAAATCACAAGTCCTTGGTTTATAAAGAAAGAAATATTACGTTACAGAAGTCATTCTGGTGTAACTGCATTAGCTAAAAATTTAGGTCAAAATTTAAATATTCAATTCAATAAAAAAATAACATCAGTTCAAAAAACAGGTCCTGATTACCGATTAAATTTTGACGACAATTCAATTTTCGAAACACAAAGACTGATTTTAACTTCTCCGGTTCCCCAAAGTCTTGAAATTTTGAAATCCAGTCATATTCATTATCCTTCGGACCTTGAACACATTCATTATGCCAAAGCTGTTGTTTTATTGATCGAACATGTCACGACTGAAACTGATCTGGTTCCGGAGTCAGGCTATTTCGAAGACTCTGATTCAGATATAATTTTTAGTATCGCCGATCAACAAAAGAAAAATAATTGCGTCCATAAATCTTGGACGATCACGATGTCGACGGCTTTCAGTGAAAAATATTTTAACGAATCTGATCAAACTATTTTAGATATCGCCATTGCTGAAGTTATTAAATTAATTCCCGAATTTAAATTTACAGCTGTCACATTAAAAAAATGGCGCTACAGCCATCCTAAAAATACATACAGTCAGCTATTTTTAAAACTTGAAAATGAAAATATCTTTTTAGCTGGTGATGCTTTTGGCGGGCCCAGTATTTCTGGCGCAGTTCGCAGTGCGAATGCTTTGATTCAATATTTAAAACATGATTCAAAAAAAAATTAAGCATGAAAATATTTTATTCAGATCTTTATACTTTACCACTTCCCGACGATCACAGATTCCCTATCGAAAAATATAGAATGCTTCGTGATTATCTGATCGAACACCAAATCATAAATCCCGATCAATTGCACGAAAGCCCACTGGCTAAGAACGAAGAATTATTTTTGGCTCATGATCCGAATTATGTTTTGGCTATCGCTAACGGTACGATTGATTTACAGATCATCAAAAGAATCGGCTTTCCATGGAGCCACAATTTGTATCTACGAAGTTGTGCAACTGTTGGCGGCGCGCTGGCCGCAGCAAAATCTGCTTTAAACGATGGTATCGCTGGCAATTTAGCCGGTGGGACTCATCATGCGCATTATGATAGAGGCGAAGGCTATTGTGTTTTTAATGATATCGCTGTCGCCGCCAGATATTTAAAAAAAGAAAATTTAGCACAGCGAATTGCAATTATTGATTTAGATGTGCATCAAGGTAATGGCAATTCAAGTATTTTATATAATGATAGTGGCATTTTTATTTTTAGTATTCACGGAGAAAAAAATTATCCTTTCATTAAAATCCCTTCGCATTTAGACATCGCACTACCGACCGGCGTAAAAGATGATATTTATTTAGAAGCTTTAAATTCTGGAATGAAAAAAATCAAAGAATTTAATCCCGATTTTATTTTTTATCAAATGGGCGTCGACCCGCTTGAATTTGATTCTTTGGGGAAAATGTCTTTAACATTTGAAGGTCTGATGAAACGCGACGAAATCGTTATTAGCTACGCTTTAGATTCTGACATTCCAATATCGTTGGCCTTGGGTGGCGGTTACGCAAAGCCCATCGAAAAAAGTGTTCAAGCCTATGCGAATACGTATCGTGTAATTCAAAAATTAAGATCCAAAAATTAGGACCCAAGAATTGATACAATATTTTCCGCGACAAGCCGACCAGATTTTAAAGCTCCGTTAATTGAAGGACTTGTTGTCCAATCTCCGCAATAATAAATGCCATTTTCGAACTTGAAATATTTTTCATCAAGTCCTGTCATTTTTGGTAAAGCCTTCAAAATTTCAAACTTGCGAACAAGCTTAAGATCGGTCAAAGGAAGATTCGAAATTTTTCTGATTTCAGTTTCTATTTTTTCTACGGATACAGATTCTGAACCGACGACACTGACGGATAATAGATTTTCATTGGAATTTTTAGCATAACTGTCAGAGACTTGATTCATAATAACAATTGTTGAAATAGACAGCCCCAAATTTTGTGGCACAATCACAAGCCATGATCCCCAGTCTAATTTTTCAGATGTTGTAAAATAAAAATTTTGAACACTGTAATGATCATCTTCCGAAGAATTTATATTATATGTGACAACAACTTTTTGGGCTTCAATCCTCTGACCGTTTGTTAATATCACATGATCAGTCGCTATTTTCTGTACTGACGTATTTAGACGAATATGTCCGGAATCAATTGTTTGCATCATTTGATTTGGAATTTCTTGCATACCAAATGCAGGGACAGCAACTCGTCCTGAACTGAACCCTTTGATTAAAAACATAAAAAAATCAGCACCGATACTTAGACTTGGGTCTAAAAAAACTCCAGTCAAAAATGGAGTCCAAAAAATATGAATAAAATTTCGACTGAATCCGAAACTTTGCAGAAACTGAATCGTTGAAATATTTTTTAGTTTTAAATATTTTTCGCCATTAAATAAAAAGTTTGCTTCCAAAATTAATTTTACAATTAAAATTTTGTCTTTGAATGAAACTAAATTTGACA
>JAYTMM010000118.1:0-4809 GCA_043728555.1 Pseudobdellovibrionaceae bacterium | reverse complement strand
CGTAATTGCTCAATCACCTTCATGTTTGTTGTTTGAATAACCATTCCGTTAATATGTTTTAAAGATGATTTAAAACCATACCCGCGTGCAGACTCAAGTTGCATAAAGCTTTCCATAGCTTGATGACCTTGCTGACTTTTATAGATAACCAAATATCTATTTTTAGCACTTGCCGTAACCGCTGTTAAACCTGTTACTAAACCGACTGCTAAAATGAACTTCATTGTTTTATTCATAGCTGTGATCATTTAAATTCCCTCTTTCTTGAGTTGGACCTTACATTTCATTTTGCATCTGCAAAATTGCGACTTTCGTCTGTCTTGAAAAACTTCAACCCATTTTGGAACTTTTTACAAAAACAATCTTCAGAAAATTAAATAAAAATTTCAATGACTTATATGACATGTGAAAAGTGAAATATTCTGTCACGAACTGAAAGTTCCATATTGGAACCGTTGTTGATTTTATTTGATCTGAGACCTTGTCGATCACAATTGATTTAACAACACATAAGCATTTCTTATGCCTTGCCTATTTTAACAGAATTTTAATTTGCGTTGCGCGTTACGCAAAGACTTATTTTTTTGAACCAGAATTGAATGAATTGATTGTTTCAGTGATCCAAGTTTTATAAAAAGTGATGTTTTCATAAACTCCGAACTGATGACATTGCGGATCACCACGCGAAACAGAACCCACTAAGATAAATTTATTTTCTGTATTTTTAAAAAATACGGGACCACCCGAATCGCCATCACATGAACCCGTTTTTTTCTCGTCAGTGCGAAATTCATAATTTGCAGTTTCAACAACGTTGACCGTCGTACTTTTTAAATAATCATAATTATTATCTTCATCACGTCCGTAACCCGCAATAATAACAGACATTTGTTTTTGCACTAAATCTTGATCCGAAATTTCAGCAGGCGCAAACCCCACTGGCAACCCACCCGAAAATTGCACCACGGCGATATCATTCGCAGCGTGATCAACGATACCAATGGCACTTTCGTCATAATCCGCATGAACTTTATAAGTTGTAATTGGGCGGAATTCATATTTTTTAATGTTTAAGCCAAAACTGATTTTTCCGTACTTTAATTCACTTTCGCAATGAGCCGCTGTGATCAATGTATTCTCAGAGACCAGAACCCCCGTACACATCGTTTCACCTTTTTTAAAAATACCAACGATGTGCTGAGCAAAACCATCTTGAGGCGTGACCTCAACGCCGTTAATAATTTTTGAAGTTTTTTTAGAATTCAGCTTTGTATTTAAATTTATGTATGAACTTTTTTTGACACAAGAAAATACAGAAAATGAACAGATCAGAATGAATAAAATATTTTTCATTGAAAAACCCCTCTTTAATGAAGGGTTTTGATACTTTTTGAAATTGGTTCGGTCAAACCAAAAAACTATTTAGGCTGCTGTTTAAGCATTTTCTTTACCTCTGCGACATGAGCTTCCTCTTCAGAAATCATTTCACGCGCGTACTCTTCTAAATAAACTGATTTACCCTCAGAAAGTTTTAAAAGTTCATACAAATTATTCAACTGAGACTGTTCGTGATCAAGACTTTCTTTCATGATGTCGTTTAAAGAATGCTTTTCTGTTTCAATCAGCTTGCCAATTTTAAGACTAGGATGACCACCCAAAGTTGTAATGTGTTCACCTGCAACATTTGCGTGCGTCAGTGATTCTGTCGCCTGATCACGTAACCATTTAACAATTGGGATGCGGTTATGGCCAAAAACCATCAAAGAATAATGTGTATATCTGACAACGCCAGCCAATTCACATTCTAAAATTTTATTTAATACTTCGATGGCTTTTTTTTCATTCATAACAAAACGTCCTTCGTTAGGTTTAATTTATAAACTGCGAATCAATATATTTACCACTCAGATCCAACCACAGCTTAAATTCCTTTTGATTTGAATCAACCATTTCAAACAGAGCCGCATTTTTAACTGGATCAAAGCTCAGGTGAACCATCGTTACCGTTTCAGCATATTGTTTTAAATTCTGATCCGATGAATCCACTAAATATTCCGCAGCCAAATCATACAGCTTTGCCGCCGGCAATTTATTAAATGCCGATGGGTTTGGATTTACAAAACCCGCAATATATTCAAAAGAAATCATTTTTGCATTTAAATCATATTTAAATTTAATATACGCCGGCGGATTTGTGTGATCTTCGTTATGATCTAAAATTGCAACAACGTTATAACCGTCTGCGACGTCTTTGACTTGAACCATATGCAACATTTGCATCGCCTCGACTGGCAGCTTATTGACCTTAACCAACTTTATAATATCGTGCGAACAATGTTCGATAACTTCAAGCTTTGGCGCCGAGAAAGCACTTAAACTAAAAAATAATGTGGCACAAGCGACCGTTGATCTGATGATAATCATTTTGAAACTCCTTTGTTTCTGTGTTGTTTGAATAATTAATTCAACTCACAATTTTGATCTCATCAATTTTTATAAAATACTAACTTATTATATGAATTTGATACAGATGAATAGACAATGAAAGCGAATTGAAAACCAAATGCGAATGAACGTCAAATGAGAAACTCATTTTATTTCTAAACCTGCTTCAATCTCCAAATAACATGTGTCGCTGCGAAACCACCAACAAAACCACCCAAAAACCAGATTACAGCAATACCCATGGCAATTTCTGCACCGAAAGCTGTAAATAATCCGAGCGAGATTATCCCTAATGATACCGTTTGCAAAAACTCAGTTCTTTTTAAGGCGTTCACTTCTTCGATTGTTAAAAAATAGCCGGCAGCAAATAAACTTACGCTGACAAATAAAACTCCGCAACCGAACATGCAGAAATGATGACCGCCAACATTCATCATCAGATCAGCCAGTGATTTTTCAGTGTTAAATGGATTCATACCAAACTGATGACAAACGGACAAAGACAAAAAGCCAACGCCTAGATGAATCCCCAATATTTTTAGAAAAACGATAAGCGCATTTGGATTAATTAATTTCTGAATATTTGAATAAACTTTATTTTTTAAATCTTGAGGGATTTTTTCAGTATCTTCACCATCACTTTTAATAAATTCTTCGTAATCTTGAAGCCATTCATTTTCATTTAAATTTTTCACGACGGGTCTCCTTGATTCATAAGATGTTTTAATCTTTTAATACCGCGACTGACGATTTGCCTGACGTTCAAAGGCGTCGTTTTTAAACTTTCAGCAATTTCTTCAAAAGTTTTATCATCAACGTACCTCAACTGAATCGCTACTTTTTGCTGTTCAGGCAAAGCTTGAATGAATTCTTCTGATTCACTTATAAAAGACAATGTATTTTGCACTGCCGGAATCTGTTCGATATCGAAATCAACAGTAAGCTTCGATTTTTTGTCTTTTCTGATTTCATCAATCAGAACGGATTTAGTGATTGTAAATATCCACGGTAAAAACGGGAAAGATTTATTATACAAATGTTTTGATCTGTGAATTTTTATAAAAACTTCTTGATAAATATCCGTCACTTTTTCTGCTTGATATATTTTTCTTTTTAAAAATCCATAAATTTTTGATGAATGTCTGGCATATAGTTCTTGAAAAGCATTTTCAGCACCGTTTTGATACATCACCATTAATTCTTCATCAGTTAATTTGTCTTGAAGCATTTGGCTCCCTTATAAATAGGACTACGTCTAAAACATTCAATTTGTGACAACATGATAATTATATTTTTAAACACATTAAATTCAAATACGCCTGTGTCACAAAAATGATATTTCAAACGTAGATATCAACAAGGAGACCACATGCAACGTATTCTATTATTTTTGATCTTATTTTCTTCTCAAGGTTTATTTGCACATCCCGTCTCATATAAAGACGCTTTAGGAATCATGTCTTATAATAATTCTAAAATGAACGAAATACTGCTGACATATTCGCTGACACCGATGTTTGCAGTGGCCACAACTTATTTAAGAGATTCTCAATCTGAATTTTACATACCACGAGCCAATTTTTTACTGAAACGATGGAATAACGACGATTCTCAAGCAAATATTTATTTAAGCACTGGTGCTGGTTATGAAAAATTTAATTCTAATAATTATGGCGCACGGCTTGGCGAAGTTATCGCTGATTGGGAGAGTCGTAAGTATTACACATATTTTGAACATCTGTACCTCTGTCGAGACAATGACCAAAATAATTTGATTCCAAACAAAGATTACAATCACACCAAGGCACGTATCGGTTTTGCTCCGTTTTTGGCTGATTACTCGGAACTGAATGTCTGGCTGATACTTCAGACTGAAAAACACAACAACGAATCTGTCCAAACCACTCAGTTTTTAAGATTTTTTATGAAGAATGTTTTATGGGAAATCGGAGCTGGTTTCGATGGATCAATGGCCTTTAACTTTATGATACATATTTAACAAAAAAAGGAGAACTTTGTGAAAAAAATTATTTTACTTTCATTATACTTCCTAAGCATTTCAAGTTTTGCTGGTGAAGAAATAAAAGTCGGCGTTAAAGGAATGGTCTGCGCATTCTGCGCCCAAGGAATTGAAAAGCAATTTAAAGCTCAAAAAGAAGTCGACGCCATTGAGGTCAGTTTACAAAATAAATTTGTTAAAATTAAATTTAAAGATGGACAGAAAATTTCAAATGAAAAAATCACTGAAATCTTAAAAGACGCTGGATATGAAACTGACTTCGGACAAGCAAAATGATAAAAATAAAATCTGGAATCATTAATTATCTAACTTTATTCAGCTCGACAGGGACGTTGCTGTGTTGC
>JAYTMM010000117.1:0-26222 GCA_043728555.1 Pseudobdellovibrionaceae bacterium | reverse complement strand
GCCGGCTTTAAATTGCATGCGGCGTACGCCGGTCAATCCGTGATTATAGGCCGTAATTGCCAGCGGCCAATTTTTTAACTTCTTGTAATTATGCTGCAAAATATTTGCAGCCAATAGCGTTGAATAATAGGGGTGATTTCGTTTGTCATAATACTTCTGGACGTAACCCTCGGCCCTGCCGACGGATGGCATAATCTGCCACAAACCGCTCGCACCGACTTTTGATTGTGCATAAATATTAAAGGAACTTTCGACGAAAACAATTCGTGTCAATTCCGGAGGCAAGTTTTTATCTTTGAAAATTTTTTCCATCATAGGTAAATATTTTCCAGAGACTTGCAGAGCATTTTGCATTCGGTCTTTCAGACCCATCTGCAAACGAATTTTATTTTTGTTTCTAATTTTAAATTTTACAATGAGCTGTTTTCTATTTGTCTCGATCAGGCTTTGAATCCTGCGACGTTTCGTTTGTTCTGATAAAATATAACTATTTTGAATTATGCTTAAATCAACTACACCATAAATTTGGCTGGGATGATCTGTATTATGAAACACACCTTGCGATGTTGAATATTTCGAATAAATATCCACCCAAAATGAAACACGATCTTGTAATTCAGTTTCAGGCTTAAAGAAAGTTTTTCTTGGCAAGCTGCTTGACCATTTATTGATTGCTGAAAAAGTCTTACCCGAAAAAGATATTAGAAATATAAATAAAAAAATATTGCTGTAAAATTTAAACACACTTTATTTTAGAATACGAACCAGCATTTGATCAAAAGTTTCGTGCACTATTTTCATGTCACGTGGACCATTGTACAGGAAAGTAAAATGCAGCACTTCACCATTGGCGCGTCCTGCATAGCCGCTCATCGCTATGGCGCCATCCAGATAGCCGGTTTTTGCACGAACGAAGCCTGTGATTGCAGGCTCGGCCAGTCTTTTTTTCAGTGTGCCATCGACTCCTAATATTGGTAAACTTTCAATAAAACCCGGAAATATTTGAAAATCGTTTTGCATGACTTCAAGAACTTTGTTTAAACCTGACGGCGTAAATTTATTGTCACGTGTAAAACCCGAAGGATTTTTAATATATAAATCGTTTGGATTTAAACCAATTTTTTTTAATTCCTTGCGAATAATTTCGATGCCTGTCGATAATGTTGCCGGCCTTTCACCAGCGTAAGCGGCTAAATTTTTCGTCAACATTTCAGCGACAAAATTATTAGAAAATTTATTCATGTCGATTAAAATCTGATTTACAGATTTACTTTCGGCTGTCGCGACCTTTGTGGCGTTCGCCGGAACAATACCATTCTTCAAACGCCCCGTCGTCGAAATTCCACGTTGGAATAAAAATGATTTTAAATTTTCAGCTGTCCATAAAACAGGATCAGAAACATTTTTAAAATAGGCCTTTTCATCAATTTTAGAATGCACATCGCCGCTGACTGTAATCGTTTTTTGCTGTTGATTAACGTCAATAACTAATTCCTTGGCTGATTTATTGTCATTTGTGTTCGTTTTATTGATCAGTTTAAAATATTGATTGTCTGGATCTAAATATACTGCGGCCGCTTTATTTTTTTCACCGGGCTTGACAAAAATATTTATTGAATTCCAGTTAAAGCTCATAGCGCCCGTCGGCGAATCATAGGATCTGTCAACACGAACTGATTCACGTGTTTCATCGTAACGAATTTGATCAAAAAGCGAATCGTCGATGATAATGTCTTGGATTGATTTAATATTTTTTCTGACAAATTCGTTAACCAAAAACCACATATTTTCTGAAACAAAACTGGGATCGCCGCCACCTTTGATATATAAATTTTTGCCGTCAAAATACAATTCAGTTTTAAACTTGTAATTTAACGGCAGCGTTTTCAAAACAGCATAAGTTGCTAAAATTTTTGTGACAGAGGCTGGAATAAATTTTTTCTGCTCATTCAGTTTGAAAATTTTTTGAGAACCCAATGAAATTTCGATACCGATCTGGTCAGTGCTAATCCCATTTGTTTTCAAAATATGATTTAAATCAGCATTGATTGATTCTGTGCTGGCATATGTAGCTAGACCAAAGTAAAGACACGATAAAAATAAAAATACATGTTTCATTTCATTGATACTAGCTGCAAAATATTTTTATGAAAACAAAAGATTGGGTTTTAGTTGTTGCGTCTTTAATTTTAGTTATTTTAATTGATCAAATTTCAAAAAATTATGCATCGACGACACCCGAAACATGGATTGGTCCAGTACATTTAATTTTAGTACAAAATCATGGCGCAATGCTGGGGATGTTTTCGGGGTTGCCTGCATTTTTACGAATTGTCAGCCTGTCGACCAGCGGATTTTTTTTACTCAGCATATACTGTTTCTTACAGTATATAATTCCCATCAAAATTTTTAAATTAAGAATTGGTTTATCATTATTAATCGGCGGCATCTTGGGCAATGTCATTGATCGCACATTATTTGGCTATGTGATTGATTTTATTTCTGTGCAAGTTAAACAATGGCATTCGCCTGTCTGGAATATTGCAGACATGATTCAATGGATTGGCTACTTGCTGATTGTTGGCTCATTAATCAAAGAAGGACACTTGTTATGGCCCGATCAAAATTCACGACAAACTTTTTGGGTAAATAAAAAATTTCAAATTAAATATGCTGCAGTTTTTATGATGACTGGATTATTATTAACATTAATGAGTCTGGTTTTTTCATACACGTATTTAAAAATTACATTGACTGAAATTTTAGGCCAAAACCCGGGCGCAGTGAATCAGTACACAGATGCATTTTTATTTTCATTTTTGATTTTAGTTTTGGCATTCTCAGTAACGTTATTCATAATCGCAAAAATAATTTCACATCGCATTGCTGGCCCCGTTTATGCCTTCGAACGTTTTCTGAATGAAGTCCTTGAAGGCAAAGGCTTGACAAAATCGGGACAAGCTTTGAAATTACGTGCCGGTGATGATTTTATTCACCTTGAAAAATTAGCCGAGCAAGTTCGCGAAAAAATAGTTTATTGGAATTCATTAAAAGCTGTTGAAGTTGTTGAATATTCGGATGAAGAAAAATAGAAAAAATTTAATTCACCACATCATAATCAGTAATTTTATTTAAGTAAAATCTTTTTCGCGACTGATCAATGCCGCACAGGGCATGAATATAATCACCATCGGGGTTTCTTACAATTCCAAAAACGGTCACTGTGCGTGGTTTTGACTTCGTTGATCCCGCTGGATAAACAATTTGAATTGTTTTTTTCAAAGCGGCCGCACGAGCAAAGCTTTTTAATTTATGGTCTGATGATGATGCGATTCTGTAATTATCCCAAGCTATTTTTTTAATTTGAATAGCTGATAATTTTTCAAGCGTTGCTGTTTCACTTAATTTTTCACATGATTTTTGAAAAACTTGAAAACATGCATACGCATCATCATAAGCACGATGAGCATCGCCCCCGATCAATTTTAATTCTTTGATCATTGTTTGTAATTTGTGATTTGACGTTGGCAAAAGAGCCCTTGAAATTAAACTGGTACATAATAAAAAACAATTCGGAAAATTCAAACCTGCTCGTTCGATATCTAATGTTAAAAAACCGATATCGAATGGCGCGTGATGCGCAATTAAAATTGAATTATCAATGAATTCACAAAAATTTGAAATCTGTGTATTCATCAACGGCGCATCAGCAACCATTTCATTGGTGATTCCGTGAATACGAATATTATCTGGCTGTAATTCTGTCGATGGCTTTAATAAAGTTTGAAATTTTCCAATAATTTCACCGTTGAACCATTTAACGGCGCCCAGTTCAATTATTTCGGATTCAATCGGATATGGTCCACTGGTTTCAGTATCAAACGCAACCACGGGAAATTCGGACCAAATTTTTGATGGATCAAATTTCACTATTCGCTCTGTGATTCTGTTTGTCCGTTAACTTCAGAATCAATTTTTTGCACTTCGTGATCTGCTGGATTTGTCAAATTCGGATCAAACCCTTCGGCAGGTTTTGCTTTCGCAGCTTTTTGTTGAGCTGATTGTGCAGCAAAATTTTCATAAACATTTTTGGCAGAATCTTTACCACCAAAAACATTTGACAATGGTCTGTGTTTTTTATTTGGATCAGTTGATTCTTTTTGTTTAATGCTTATTCGAATAAATCCCATCAACTTATCAGCAGAGATATCATTTTTTTTATCTTTGACGTTTATTGCGCCTTTGATTGCATTTGACGAATGTTCGAACGTGGCGGCAATTTTATTTTTCACTAAATCTAAACGTTCTTGCGCAACTTTTTCTGCGGTTGCTTGAGTTTGCTCTGGTACCAATTGAATAAATAAAGCCGATGTTAAACGAATGTCTGCGTCTTCAAGACCCAATGTCACAGCTGTTAATTTTTCCATGACATTGACGAATTCAGCTTTGGGTTTTGATGACCCTTTTTCAAATAAATATGTATCAGGAATATCAAATTCAAATCCATCTTGTGAAACTGTTACGTTTTTTGCAGTGTCCGTCATTTTATCGGCCATGAATGCTGCGACAACTTTCGCAGAACCCATATCTAAAACATTCGGTGTTTTATCTGCGGGTTCTAAAAAACTTTGAAAAGCTTTCAGTGGTTCATTCACCATGTCTAAAAATAATTTTTCTAGTGTAATTTCTGCTCCGAAGTTTTGAAAATTATATTCAATCATTGAAGGCGTCGAAAAATAATCCGAGATTTGCTTTTTCGCTTCTTCTTTTTGACCGACAAGCCACATCACCAAAAAAAACGCCATCAACGCCGTCATGAAGTCGGCAAGTGCCACTTTCCATGATCCGCCATGATGACCGCCGCCTTGGACGATGATTTTTTTAATAACTATGGTTTGCTTTTTACTGGCCACGATTACGCCGCAGCTTTCTTAATATCTTTTGTTGCTTTATCTAATTCTTCAAATGAAGGACGCTCTTCGGGCATGATTGCGCGACGTGCGTATTCGACACAAACCAATGGCGGTGCTCCACGCTGTAATGCAATCATTGCCGCTTTGATACAACCTAAATAACGGCCTTCGGCTTCAATATCTGCAGCCATTTTCGTAGCTGTTGGACCAATCAAACCATAAGCTCCAAAAACACCAAGCATTGTTCCAACCAGTGCGCCGGCAACCAGCGATCCGATTTTTTCAACACCTTCAGTTAAATGTCCCATCGTTTTAATAATTCCTAAAACCGCAGCAACAATACCTAAACCCGGAAATCCATCGGCCACCATTTGTACCGCATGTTGAGCCATATGTTCTTCGGCATGAATCGCTTTAATATCACCATCCATTAAATCATCGACATCATACGGAGATAAATCTGCAGACAAAGTCATTTTCATCGTGTCACAAATAAAATGAACAGCGTGATGATTTTTTCCAACCGATGGATAGGCTTTGAAAATATCTGATTGCTCTGGATTTTCGATGTGCTTTTCGACCCCTTGCGGGCCTTCTTTTCGGAATGTTTGAAATAATTGAAACATCATCTGTAATAAATCTAAATATTCTTTTTTCTGCGGACCTTTTGCCGTCATCGCTTTCAAACCTAATTTAAATCCAGCTTTAATTACTTTCATCGGGTTACCAATAATGTAACCGCCTAATGCCGCACCTGCGATGATCATCATCTCTAATGGTGCCGCCTTAAAAATAATTGAAAGGTGGCCGCCGGCCAATATAAAACCGCCGAACACCATCACAAAAACTACGATTATACCTACAAAACCCATACAATAACCTCGTTCAAAAAATTTGAGAGTCGTTTCTTGATCGGTACAATTGTGAATTAAATTAAGACACTTTCAGATAGTTTTAAAGAATCTAGATGATGGTCTGGCAATAGACTCGGCAAAAACTTAATGCTACACTCTTATAATGAAAAACTCTGCTTTCGTCGCGTTGATCCTGTTTTTTTTCAGCTTTCTTTTAAGTGCGGAACAATCTGCTGAATTTAAAATATTAAATACTGAAATTCATTCAGCCGCTGGCAAATCTGTTGAAATTAAAATTGAAACAAAATTACCCAAAGGTTTTCACATTTATGCAGATCAGTTAAAACTGCAAAAAATTCAACCTGCAAATTATCAAACAGGGCAAATTAAAATTTCTCCGCAAACTGAATTTTATGATAAACATAGCCAGCAAAACAGATCTGGTTTTTCTGACAACGGAAAAATTTTATTTCAGATTGAATCGCCCAATGAAATTAAAAGCGAAAATCAAAAAATTCAATTTGAACTGCGCTATCAAATCTGCAGCGAACAAATTTGCTATCTGCCTAAAAATGAAAAATTAGAATTCAATTTAATTTACAAAGCCGCAGCAGTGACAGCGCAGAGCCCTAAAGCTGAAGGTTTATTTGCAAATTTAGACACAGAACTTTCAAAAAATATTTATTGGGCTTTTGTTTTAGTATTTTTAGCAGGAATTTTAACTAGCTTTACACCATGCATTTTTCCGATGATCCCAATCACACTTTCAGTTTTGGGCCATGATGCGAATAAAAACACCCGTCTGCAGAATTTTTTAAAATCTTTGGTCTATGTTCATGGCATTGCATTTACATATTCAATTTTGGGTGTCATTGCCGCAATGACAGGTTCTTTGTTTGGTCAAGCCCTTGCGAATAAATATGTTCTGGGTGGTATTGTTATTTTATTTATCGTTATGGCCTGTGGCATGTGGGGATTTTATGATTTACAAATGCCTGCATTTATTCGAAATAAATTCGGCGGTACAAAAAAATCAGGGAGCGAAGGTTATTTCAGTATTTTTATTATGGGATTATTTGCTGGCGTCGTTGCCAGTCCTTGTGTGGGCCCCGTGTTGGTTTCAATTTTAAGTTTTGTTTCGACCACAAAAAATGTTTTTTTAGGTTTCGGTCTTTTATTTACATATGCGATGGGCTTGGGGTTGATTTTTATTGTGATTGGTTTGTTTAGCCAATTTTTAAAATTACTTCCCAGATCCGGCATGTGGATGAATGTTGTTAAATTTTTAATGGGTTTTTTAATGATCTGTATGGCCGTTTATTATTTTAATTTTATTGTTCCTGTTTTTAGTTTTCTGAATTTAAAATCTACAGCTATAGAATCTGCTGAAATGAAAAAATCTGATCTAAAATGGATCCCGTATTCAGACGCAGCTCTGAAAAATGCGACTGAAAACAATCGCCCAGTGATGATTGATTTTTTCGCTGAATGGTGTGGAGCTTGCCATGAATTGCAGGATAAAACCTTCTCGGTCAGTGAATTTAAACAGATGTCGAATGACTTTGATTTACTGACCGTGGACGCCACCGAAGATAAGGCCGAAATTCAGAAAATTCTTACAAAATACAACGTCAAAGGCTTGCCAACGGTGATATTTGTGAATAGAAAAGGCACTGTCTTAAATGAGCTGACTTTCACTCAATTTTTAGAGTGGAATGAGTTAAAACCTAAATTGCAAAAAGCGCTAGAATAGTTGGAACACATGAGTACGCAAAATAAAACTGAAACAAATAAATCTGTATTGAAAAATAATCCTGAAGACAATACTGATAAAAATTTAATTCGCTTAAATAAATTAATCGCTGAACGCGGATTAGCATCACGTCGCGGAGCCGATAAATTAATTGCCGATGGCCAAGTTACTGTGAACGGAAAAAAAGTTTACGAATTAGGAATTAAGGTCAATCCGAACCAAGATTCAATTTCAATTGATGGCACACCACTGCGATCAAAAAATCAAAATTTATATATCATGTTCAACAAACCCAAGAACGTAATCACATCAATGACTGACCCTTTAGATCGCCCTACAGTGGCTGATTACATGAACGAAGTTCCAGGTCGCGTGTTTCCGATTGGTCGCTTGGATTGGGACAGCGAAGGCCTGATTCTGATGACCAACGACGGTGAATTTGCAAACAAAGTCATGCACCCATCGAAAGAAGTCACAAAAACTTATCATGTGAAATTGGACGGTCAACCCCGCCCAGATCAGATTGCAAAATTATACAATGGCGTTTCGATTCCCGAAGGCGGCAAAGTTAAAGCCAAGCACGTCGAAAAAATAAAAATGTCGAAATCCAAAGACCAAAAAACGTCTAAAAAATATGACTGGTATAAAATCGTTATTACTGAAGGTAAAAATCATCAAGTTCGCGAAATGTTCAAAAAAATTGGTTACGACGTCATGAAATTGCAGCGCGTAGCAATTGGTAAATTGCGTTTAGGTCAGCTTGAAACAGGTGATCTAGTTTATTTGAATGACGGAGCCCTTGACCGAGTATTCATGGCCGATCTTCCGACTGAAGCCCACCCTAAAAAAGATTTCCGTCCGAAATCGACAAAAAAAGTTGGGCCTGTTGCGAAAAGTAATTCTAAAAATGCAAAAACTAATTTCAAGTCTCGCGGTCCAGTTAAAAAGGCCAAGGAAGAATCCCCTAGCCGTAAAAAGTTTTTAAGTAAACTTTCAAAGATGAAATAAATTACAATATTTATCTAGACCTTCGTCAGATCTGCATATTTTCAACAGACCTTCCGATAGGTCTGCATGACAGCTGTAAAAAATGAATCTCTGACTCAATCGCAATCTGAATACATTGAAACTCTCGCAGCACTTAAAACTGTCGACGCCGTTCGAGAGTTGATTCAAATCTATAAAAACTGTGAATGGCGCGAAACTAAATTTCAAATTTTAAATCAAATCAGTCAATTTTCACACCAACGGTCATTTCAATTTTTATTTCAAATCGCCCTTGAACACAAAGATTTACCGCTATCAGAAAAAGCGATTCAGTGCTTGTCGTTGATGAATCATTCAATGTCCCGACGGTTTTTAAATCATCAGTACCAAACAGGTCCTTCGCATTTAAAACCTGCAATTATCAAAGCGCTGGCTGCTATTCCTGATCGAACCAGAGCCGCAGATTTTTTAGAAGACCTCAAGAAATCGCTGACGCAAAATCAAAATTTATTATCTAAAAATTTAACGTTAGCCTTGGGCGAATTTAAATATGGACCAGCTAGTGACTTATTATTTCAAATTGCTACAGATAAAAAACAACGTGATTTGGCCTTAAGCGCTGTCGTAAGCCTTGGGCAAATTCTGCGAACGACTGAAAAATTTGCAAATTTAGAATCTGATTTTAAAAAAGATTCTTTTGAATATCAAATTTATACAACGTCATTGCACCAAATTCAGTTCAGATCACAATGGAAGCTTGAAGACTATTTACAAAAGTTTTATTCATCCGATAAATACCATCCCGCTTTATTTTTTGAAATTGTATCGTTTTCAAAAACTGATATTCAAGCTGGGCTGGAGCTATTCATTACATCAGAAAATATCGAGAAAACCTTAGTCCTTCTTTCGCATTTACCGTTTGATATCAGCATTGATCTTTACGAAAAGTACACATCCAGCATCGGATCAGATTTTGTACTGAGCAGTTTGACCAAACAAAATGACAGCCGATTTAAAAAAATAATTCTTGATTCGAAAAATATAAAAGATTCAACGTGGCTGGATTGCGTGTCCAGCGTATTGCCGAACGCCGATGAAATTTATAAGGATACATTCAATTCGACAGATTATTTAGAACTGAACGAATCAGAAAAAATTAACGCAATCAATTTTTTATCTGATTATTTATGTGCCATAACCGGAGATCCTAAAAAAATAAATGCCTGCGGAAAATGGATCGAAGTCTTACTTGCCAATGAAAAAAATGAGAACGTTCAGGGGCGCTGGATACGTTTATTATCTGATTCCGGCTTTGAAAGTTCATCATTAAATACGTTTTTAGCAAAAAATTTGATATATAAAAAATTGTGTGCCAGCATTATGTATTATTTAAAAAACAATCCACATCATAATTTTTCAGAGTTGCTGCTAACAAACCAAGAAATCATTTTAAATACATTGAATTTAAAATCGCAGTTTGTAAAAGCGTTGGCTGCGCAAACCAAAGACAAAGCCGAAGATTCAAAAATCTTGGCTGTGATCAATTCGTTAAAAAATACTACGGACATAAATTTGCAGATTGAAATTTTAAAACTGTTAGAAAAAAATCCCTTAATCGAAGCGAAATCTTTTGTGATCGAAGGCCTGTCCGCTAAAAATGATCATTTAAATTTATTTTCTCTGTTAGCAATTAAAAAATATCGCGACGAAGCAGCCAGCGAAAATATCGCACTGTTATTAAATTCAAAAAACTCTGTCGTCAGTGGCCGTGCTTTTGATGTGATTCTATCGCAGCCGGGGCTTCGAGCCAAACGTTTAGCCATGGATTATTTCAAAGATCATAGCATTGATATTGAAATTTGTGAAAAAATGATTCGCAGCTTTCAATCACCCGACAACACAACTGACTATTTTTCAAAAGTCATCTCTGAAATTATTCAAAAAAATCCAGACCATCAAATGTTAGAAAATTTAAAAGATTTTCAAAGTCAGCTCGAATCGCATCAGCAAATAGAAAATAAAAATCAATTCGCGTCAACCGCCGAAGACATTCAAAAAATAGAAAAAGATTTAGAAAAAAAATTAATCTATTATAAATTTTATGATGAAACAGCGAAATCCGCATTGCGCTCAGCTGAAATGCCGTTTCAACACCCCGAAATGTATGACCGTTATATTGATAAATCCGCCATCATTTTGGGTTATTCAAAAGCGATTGATATTATTTTAGAAAAACAACTGGGTCGAAAAATTTTGTTTGCAGCCTTAGAAAAAAGAATTTTTGAATTTCAAAATGCTGTGCATACATTAGGATTGAATGAAGATTACCCGAATAACGAAAAAGTTTTAAAAAATTTAAATCTAGAGAAAGATTTTTCAGCACAATCTTTGCCCGTTCACAAAATGAGTCTGATCGCGCAGGGAATTCTGAATACAAAAATTATTAATGACCATTTTAAAATTTTAGATGGCCTCAGGGCTTGGTCGGTGATTTTACTGCTTTTTAGTCGTAAAACTCAGCTTCAGCCAAAGCCCTTGGTGCCACTTTTTTCTGATGATACAATCACAGTCACCATCAGTAAAAAATTAATGTGGCTGCAGGACCAAAGAAACCCCGTAGCCCATAGGCAAACTATCATTGATTTTAAATCTTTGGAGCAATTGCGTGCTGAAGTTTTTCAAATTTTAATTTCACTGAATCCACTCTTTGAAAAATAACTCCCTACTTAGAAATAACACGACCTTTGTCCTCTTGATGAAAAGATGTCTCATTCCGATATGAAATGTATGAATAAAAAAATATTTTTTATAGTCGCAGTATCAATTATCGTGGTTTCTAAAAAAGTTTTAGCGGCCAGCGAAATCGTCGATGTTCGCAGAAATATCACATTGTCTGACGATGAAGTTCCGACCAAAGATTTTTACATAAAAGTTGCTGATGGTGGCGGATTGAAAAAAAATATGGTCGTCAAAGCCACTCGAAAACTAAACGTGAAAGATACTTCACAAAAACCTGTCGGTGATTTTAATACTGTCGTTGGCCTAGTTAAAATTATTCATGTCGAAGGCACTGTAGCAATTGCGCGTGAATTTAAATTATTACCCCGCACAGATCAGCCGATGCTGGAACAAATCGGTATTATGACTGGTGATCAAATTGATTTGTCAGACAGTTTTGTCGACACATCGAAACCTGTCGAGGCCAAGAAAAAAGTCGCTGTAAATGAATCTGCGTCTGAGCTAAAAACTGAAGCTAAAGCTGAAAACAAGTTAGAATCCAAAGACAATCGCGAACCTGCTGCGAATCCGACAGCTCCGCAAGCAACTGCTCCACCCGAACCTGCTGCTGCACCTGTTGATTCTAAAAGTATTAAACCTGATTCAATCAGCAAAGATATTTAAATTCTAATATCTGACCAACATAGTAAAATTGACAAAAAAATCTAAATTTATCTGAAAAAATCAACCGGCTCTAACATAAAATCAGTGATTTAACAGACCCCGTCTGGCATAACAAATCACTATGACAAAACAAATCCCTGAAGCTATTTCGTCAACTGAACAACCCACTTATTTTCGTGTACGATTATCAAATATTCCGCGCCAACAAGAACCCGACGTGACCGATTTTTGTTTTGAACAAAAAGCTTTGGGCCTGAGCGAAGTTTTAGGATTTACTCAACCCGATTTAACATATGATCCTTCATTGACCCCACGTCACCTTTTGCAATTAGATGTTTTTTTTGATGTTACACCAACACAAGATTTTTTTGACGGCATTAAAGAATTAAATTCAATGATTCAAGTGCAAATGCAAGAAGAAGAAACCAAAGACTGGCTTGCTGAGTGGAAAAAGGGATTCGTCGCATTTAAATTGGTTGGTAATATTTGGGTCGTTCCGTCGTGGCTGGAAAAACCAACTGAGGCCGAACATCAAATTTTGATCGACCCTGGAATGGCGTTCGGAACAGGTACACACGCAACAACAAAAATGGCTTCGTTTTTTATTCACAAATTGGCGAAAGAAAATCCAAATGAAATTCAGAATTGGACATTATTGGATGTGGGAACTGGCACTGCGATTTTAGCTGTGCTTGCAGAAATTTGTGGTTACGGCGTTATGACGGGTATCGAAATTGATCCCGAAGCCCGCAGAAAAGCGCGTGAAAATTGCGAGCTCAATCTTACAGAACGTGTTGAAATTTCAGATCAACAATTAGATGAAATTAAAATTCAATATGACGTGGTCGTTGCAAATATTATTGACGGCGTATTAATTAAATTAAAAAAAGATCTGATTAAATCCGTCAAGTTGAACGGTCATTTATTTTTAACCGGCGTGTTGCAAGAACGTGATAATTTATTTTTTGATAAATTTATTGATTCATCACCTGAATTAAAAGTGATTCGTCGTATTCAAAAAGACGAATGGGTGGGCTACTGGGTTCAAAAAATTGAAGCCGAAATAAATACCTCAACAGCATATTCGATTAATTAGGATTATTAGGCCATGCGCAGATATTGGATTGAAAAATCACAAATTGAAAATGACATCGTTAGCTTTTATGACGATCAGCTTCATCATATTTTTGATGTGTGCAGACAAGCTGTCGGTCATCATTTTGAAGTCATCACCGAAGAATCTGTTGCCTATCTGGTTGAAGTTTTAGAAATTAAAAAAAAATCGGCTAATGCAAAAATTATTGAAACACGCGAAATTCAAAAATTACCAAAACCACATATACATATTGCCTTATCAATTTCAAGATACCCCGTGATGGATTCAATCATGGAACGAGCCGTTGAAATGGGCGTGACAAGTATTTTACCATTTGTATCGGATTACAGTTTCATCAGAAAAGAAAAAGAACTACCTGTTGGAAAAATTGAACGTTGGAAAAAAATTATTATTTCGGCGACTCAGCAATGTGGTCGCGGAGAATTAATGACAATTCACGACACCACGAGCATGAACAAAATGCTTGAGGTCATTAACCCCAATCAAAAAAATTGGTGTCTATTTGCATATGAAGGCCAAAACCTGAAATCAATTGAAACACTGCTGCAAGAGCGTAAGAACCAAAATACAGCTTCTGAAGTTCAAAATGTTGAAAACATCTGGTTAATTATTGGCTCCGAAGGCGGTTTTTCTGAAAAAGAAGTTCAAGGTATGCAGAAACTAGGCCTTGATCCAGCGACACTCGGGGCTCAGATTTTAAGAGTTGAAACGGCTTGCCTGACTTTGGTCGCTGTCCTAAAGTATGTGTTCGGTTTGATGAAATAGAGGGGGACTGAAACTATGAATAACAATATGAATGACAACACAAATGATCCTTTTGAAGAATTTGAATTTAAACCTTTAACTGAAGGTTTAGGATTTCATCGTAATAAAGAAGCTGCTAAGCCCACAACGCCAAATCAGTTTAATTCTAAATTAGAATTTCGCAGTCCGAATTTAAAATTTGAGACTACAAAATTCGATACTACAAAAATTGAAACCGCCACTCCGATCACAACACCTGCTGGATTAAATTCACCGTTACCAAGACATTCTTTTCAAACCGAGCCTGCACGCCCACAAACTAAAATACATGTCCCAATGATCGAAGACGATTCGATCGCCAAAGCACAGTCAGCAGTGAATGAAATTTTAAAAAATTTAAATCATAAAAAACAAACCGAAGAATCTATTGCGAAAAATAAAAAGCGCATGATCTGGAAAAGCACAACGCCTTCATTGATGGCGGGTTTCTTAGATACAATGCTGGTCACAGCAGGATTTTTATTGATGCTCATAGCGATGCTGACGATTACGAAAGTTGATTTGATTTCAAATTTATCAAACCCCGGTTTGAATTCAATGATTTGGGTTGCTACCGCAGCGTTATTTGCAGCAGTGACATTAATTTATATGGTTGTATTCAGAACCTATTTGGGATTTACACCCGGTGAATGGGCCTTTGATCAACGTTGCGGAACTGAAATGCAACAGGCGACAGCTAGTTATATTTTAAAAATCACAGCGCGCACGTTGCTGGTGATGATCACTGGATTTATTCCAATGGCTTTGATTTCAATGATTTTAAAAACAGATATCACTGGTTTGATCACTGGTTTGCAAATTCAAAAACAAACATATGTCTGATCATTTTCGCGATTATTTTCCTGCTGTTTTAGATTCAAAAACTTTATTCTCAGCTATTGAATTTTATAAATCAAAAAATATAAAAATTGTTTTTACCAATGGCTGTTTTGATTTGCTGCATGTCGGACACGTCAGATATCTGTCAGAAGCTGCGTCGTTAGGTGAAATTTTAATCGTCGGTATTAATTCTGATTCTTCGGTACAGAAATTAAAAGGCTCAACCCGACCCATACAAAATGAAAATGATCGTGCAGAAATTTTAGCATCTTTAACATCAGTTCAACACACAATTATTTTTTCTGAGGAAACACCCAAAGAACTCATTCAGATCGTCCAACCCGATGTTTTGGTCAAAGGTGGCGATTGGTCCGCGGATCAAATTGTCGGCAGTGATTTTGTTTTAAAGCACGGCGGCCAAGTTTTATCTTTGCAATTCGTCGACGGAAAATCGACCACAAAAATTATCGAAAAATCTAAGACTTAAATTTGAATATTATGGACTGCACTTAGTTCGCAGCTATAACCGCAGTTGATTGAATTGTTTGTGTTAACTGTTGTGCAGCGATGAAAACGTCTTGGTCGCCAGACTGCTGCGATTGATTCTGCAACAATGTCAGCTGTGGTAAAAAGGCCAGATAACTTTGGACAGCAAACGTCGTAGCGCCAGTATCACGACGATAACGTGAATCAATCAATGCTGACGTTGTACCATTTTTAACATCAGTAACACCCGTTTTAATGATTTCTAATGTTTTTAATACGACAGCTTTGTCTGTCGAATTCAATGCCTGACGTAAATAATTTAATGAACCCGTTTGGTTATACGTTAATAACGTGTCTTGGATATAGGCCTGATACGAAGCATTTTGTGTCGATTGTGTTTTAATCAATGTTGCATAGCTTGCGTATGAAGGCGTCGCACGCAATGCATACAGACCGAAACCTTTTTTGGCTTCGTCAGAATTTGTTAATAATTGATTTATAACAGAATAAAACTCAGGCTCAGTGACTTCTTTGTTTTTATAAGCTGCTACGAATTGCAATACGATTTGGCGATCCGCCGACGCTAATATTTCAGTTGTCCATTGCTGAATTGATTTTACAATTTTTGGTATTTCATTTTTTTTGTCAGTTGCAACCGGTGCTGTTTCTGCATTCGAAACCGCACGTGCAGGTTGCACATTTGATTTTAAATTTGAATCCGTTTTTGCATCCAATTTTAATTCAGCATCCTGAACTGTGTAGTGTGATTTTATTTGATCTGATTTTTTAGATACGGTTTTAGCTGCCTGAGCTGCGGCTGCAGCGGCTTGCGATTTTTTAGCATCTGTTTTTTTATCAGCAGTTTTCTTAGATTTTACAATGGATTTGTCATTTTTAGCTAATGCAGATTTAATCGCCGATGGTTCGACGTTTTCAAGCTCTTGTGAATCGCGATCGATTTCACGTCCGTCCAAATTATAAAGGTTTTCAGATGATTTGGCTTTAGCCATTTCGTAATTGATATTGTGTGATTCGGACTGGGATACTTTTTGTTCTTTGGTTTGAAACGCAAAAAAGAAACAAACAAATGCTGCAATCAAAAAAGCTGTTAATCCTAAGATCACATTTTCGTTTGATGACGTTGTTGTTTTCATAAGTGCCTCCGATACATATGTATAAAGCACTTTGCAGACCAACTGGCATGGCCCAGAATGAATGTGTCTGCATTGGTTGTTACAAGCTGAGACGAACCGCGTACGGCGACAATCATTGTCACCGGCTAAACTGCAACTGTACAATCCGTTGACGCCGTATCAAATTAAAACGTTTGATATTGAAACAGTATTATTATTTTTTTACGACAGGGCAAAACGATACACGAGGCCCCAATTTCATCGGAAATCCGCGACAAGTGTCAGGCCTGTTTTCATACACTGTACAGCGTCTGGTTTTTGAATCTAAAAAATAACAGTCATTGTTTGATTTTTGTGTCAGCATAAAAAATTCAGAGCCTTCGCGGTACGATGAAATGACGCCTTCTTTTTTCAGACGCTTTGCCGTTTTTTTGATTGAATTTTCAATTTCGTCAGCCGTTGTTAAATTCAATCGAATCAGATCACTGGCTTTGACTTCGACGGGCAGCATGCAACAACTGGCGACACAGGTGTCACACGCGCCGTCAGTATACGGGCGCCACGTACTGGGGCGATCGCGATCAACCAATGACATTTGAATTAACCTTCAGATTTTTGATCATCGCCTTCAGCTTTTTTCATAAAACCGAAACCAATTTTTTTATGCTCGCCGCCTTCGATATCATTATTTTTACCTTCAGAGCTTTTGAAGTCGAATTCAGAATGGCGCAAACGGAATTTAATTTTAGAATTTTCAATAATAACCCGTGGATCTAATGAATGGCTATCAATCACAACCACATTGCGTGTTGACTGTGCCGTGACTAAACTTGAATCCCAAATCGTTGTTATGTAAATAATCAAGCTGCCTAAGATCTGCGACAAAACAAATGCGACCAATAGCAATGTGAACAAACTGACCAACGGTTTTACTTTTTCAAAGCGAGCTTTTTCTAAAATTTCAAATTTGTTCGATAACGACAACTGATAAGCTTCTGTTTTTGACAGAGTCTCGGAGACGTCTTTGTATTTACCAAATTCTATGTCTGATTTTTTCTTGATGTCTTCGAAATTCTGATTCATCGCAGGCATATTTTTGGCTTGATTTGTAACGCGATCAATACCCGATTGAATATCAATTAATTTTGATTTCAACATTTCATTTTCCAGTTCAATCGTATGAACTTGCCCTGCGTTGCCATACAGTTGGCTTTCACGGCGCCCACTAGCAGAACCTTTTAAAGTATTAATGGCTTTGTTGTTTTCTGATATTTTCATTCGCATTTCATTTTTTCTCATCATCAATTCAGAAATATAATCACCCACCTTGGTCGATGAACTGAGTGAAATTAAATTTTCAGGTTTATTTGAAAAGTCTGACATTTTTTTATTTAAATTTTGTAATTCAATATCAATAGAATTTTTTTGTGCTTTTAAAAAGTCTTGCATCTTAGTCAGTTCTGCAGATTCTTTCTTCTGTAATTCTTCGGCAATAACGACTAAGGCTGTATTTGTTAAAAATAAGGACATTTCTTTGGATTTTGATGACGTTGAAATTTCAAGCTCATAATCAGTGGCAATTTTATAATTTAATAGCGCTTCTAAATTTTTAAAAACAGAAATTTGCTCGTCAGAATTCAGTTGCGCCATTTTTTTTGAATTTAAAATGTCTTTTGTGAATTGTTGATACCCAATTTTTTCAGCCAAAGACATTTTTTGATCAGTGCCTTTTGATTCTGTAGCTTGAATTAATTTCGTGTAAAATTCGGTGGTCTTTAAATATTCTAAATATTTCTGTAACGGCGAATTTACTTTTTTAGCTTCGTTTAATTTTCCAGATGCTGCACCTGTAAATTGCTGAGTGAATGATTGTAACGAACTATTTTGCGAATCGTTAACGATGACCGAAGCCGTTGAAACATACGGAACCTTAAAACCGTATACGGCTATACTGAGTAATGAAAACACACAAAATAAAATCAGAAATAAGGGCCAATTTTGAATCAGCACCTGTGAAATTTGTTTCAACGAAAGATCTTGGGTTAATTTTTGCGTGGTATTTTCAAATTTTGCAGCCGTTGATGATTGCGCTGAATCTGAATTCTGAATTGTTTCAATATCTTTCATAAAAACCTCGATTTATTTGTGCTGTGTCTTTGTCGTGGAATTTACCCGAATTTACACCGAACCACTATGTATTCAGTGAATTCTGTCAATACATCTGCGGATCTGGAGTTTTTTACACCCTCGCAGAACAAATTGTGTCGATAGTTTTGACGAAGCGACTGTTGGCCCTAAATGTTAAAGTGTCAAAATTTTAGACGGTATTTCGTATCACCCTGAGAAAAAAGCATGGAACGGCTTTTGCGATACAACACATTGAAGAGGTGTTTATGAAAACAAAAAAAGTATTATTACCGTTTTTAGCATTCAATATGGCCGTCACTATGAATTCACATTCATATGCTGAAACTACTGCTGTTGAAAATAAAATCGAAACACCCAGCGCACAAATTGCTGCATCAAATACATTACAAGCAGCTCAAGACCTTGTATCAGTAAATTCAAAAAAAGTTTGGACCGAATTCACATCCGCATTAAAAAATGCCAGATTAAGCAATACATTTAATGCGCCCACGGCAAGTATTGGCAAAGGCGGAAGCTTTGGCGCAGGATATTCAATGGAATCAAACCCATCCATCGGTGGAAAATATTCAGGTATTGATGTTTGGAATATTAACGTTTCTGCGAGCCCTGAAATATTTGGTGTAATTACTGGCTCAGGTGTTGGCTTTTCAGCTTCAAGACAATTCACATTTATTCAACAATTTGAGGACCGAATTTCGTCGGTCGTTCGCGTACCGTATGATCCAGTCACAAAAATTCCGATCAAATCAGAATTGTTTTTTAAAAAAGATAAAAATAACCAACCGATTATTAAAGAAGGTGATTTTATTGCATTTCGAGCACCACTGTCGATATCTATTGGAAAAGGTGCAAATCTGAGTTCGATGATACACGCTAATTTAGATCTAAGTCTGAATTGGATAGTTGCTGGTGAATTTGATATTCAGATTTTTAAAATGAAAGACAACCAAGTTCGTGTTAAAATTATCGCCGTCAAAGACAATACTCGCGGCGCTACGGTAGGATTAAATTTAATGGGCTTTAGTCCGCTGGGCAGCTTAGTGTTATCACGATTGATTGATACAAATATTCTACAGTTGAATTCGTCACAGACTGATTCAGATTTATTTTTAGCTGATTATATTTTTAATTTAAACCAGCCAGAATCGCGCGATATGTACGATCAATTGATTGGTCATAAAATGAAAATGTTTGATCAAGATGCTTTAGCTACACAATTAAAAACAGCAAACCCTTTCGCCAAAGACGCCACAACACAAGAACATTTAGTCGGTGATCTGGACAGATTAAATATTGCATCAGAACAAGACCAGAAAAAAACTGTATCAGAACGCAGAATCACGCGCGTCAGCACAGGAAAAAATAAAACACGCAGCGAAAGCTGGGGTCTAAAAATTAATTTATTCAAAATTGCTAAAGCCAGTTCGCAAGAAACCAAATCGATCTCGCGTGCGACCATATACGCAAATGATGATGCAAGCATCCAAAATAAATATTTGCTTGAAACACAAATCAAAAATTTTTCTTACGAATGGTTTTGGTTGTGGGGACAGAAAGATTTAGCTACACAAAGTTTATTGCTGAAGGCGAATAGCAATTTTGAACCCGAAAATTTATTGGGATTTCAATTTAACCGCGTCAAAGAAGATGCTTCGATGTCTAAAAAAGAATTTGCTGATTTGAAAACGATGTTTAATGCACTTTTACCAGAACAGGTTTCTGCTATCGTGAAATGGCCGAACTGGAATTTTGGCGCCAAAGATTCTGTGCAAAATGCTTATGTTCAACAGGATCTGCTTTTTACTGAAAAATTATTTGCACTAAATTTAAATGTTACTCCGGAAAAAATTAAAAAAGAATTAATACAAATTATTAAAAATTTTGGCACATTCAAATCACGTCCGATGAGTTTACAGCCCGCATCCGGCGATGGTGGCCAACAAGATCCTCGCGCTGTCGCATTTCAACGTCACGATTATATCAATGCTTACAGTGCCGATTGGGAACAGTATGTCATCCCAATTAAGCTGGCCGAAGTTTTCGATGTTACAAAATCATCAATTGAAAGATACATGGCCTATAAAGAATTAAACGAAACTGTTCCCTTGTTTGGTGAAATTAATAACGTTTTGTTATTAAGACTGGTCCCCGCTGATTCACTGTCAGAAGTCATAGTTGCAAAATTATCGATGTCAGCTGCAGGACAAGAAGGTTTGGATTCATATTACCCAAGCAAAGAGCAGTACAATAAATCAAATGCATTTCGTGAAATCACGTATCAAACAAATTATATTCTGAATCGTTCGTACGATTTGCGCAATTTTATGAAAGAAGATGGTTCAACATATTCAACTGAAGAAATTATGTTACAAAGAACTGTAAAGTAAACGAATTCATTGATTATGGTGTCTCAGAATAAGACGCTGCAAAAAAATATTATGGACCTCAGACTTTCGTATGAACTTGCCGATAATAACATAGACTAAGGTTTTAAAAATAAATCTTGGTTTATAACCTTTAACGGGAGTCTACAAAATGAATTCGAACTACGATGCAAATATGGTTTATCAGTTTTTGACACAAACACCAGAATCCGCATTACGAAAAATGTTGGTCGACGCTAAATTCACGCAGAATCATTTCACGATGATGATGAAAATCGTTCGAGCCAGCAACGAAGACCAATTCTGCGGTCATTTTTATAATTCAAGTTACCCAAAATCAAAATTTACGGCGACAGAAATTAATTTGAAAGAAACTTTTTGGTCAAGCTGTGTCTTGGTATTGAATCAACATGGATTATTGTCTCCTGCACAAAAAATTGCTGCATAATTTATTTGAATCAAACACCGCGTTTGATTTGCATATTCCATTTCACGGATTTCAGCACGAGCTTGTTCGCGAGCTGAAACTGAAATCCGTCGAAATATTGTTGGAATTACCCAGAGCTGTGCTGTCGGTTCCTGTGAACGAACGTCCTATTTGGTCCCAAGATTGGTGGCCCGCTTGCCAATTAAAATCCTGCGTCAATGATACAGCTATTAATCTGGAAAAGCAGACCATTGATTTTTTAAAGTCTCAAAAAAATTTTGGCGTCTATCATCAAATCGAAGTTAATAAAATTTCTGATCGTATCCATAAAAAAATTAAATCTTTAGATATCAAACGTATCAAATATCAGGTAAATCATCCTTTTAATTTTAAATTTTATGCGTGGACGATGATTTCAGATTACCTCATTTTTTGTGAAAAAACGAATCAAAGATTTCCTCTCGGTTGGCACGAATTTAACGAAGATAAAACAACTCCGCCAAATCGTGCCTATCTGAAATTATGGGAATTATTTTCGGTTTATAATTTGGCGCCAACAGACGAACCCGTAGTTTTAGAAATCGGCGCCAGTCCCGGCGGCTGGAGCTGGGTCTTAAGTCATTTTTGTTCGGTCGTTCACACCATTGATCGGGCTCCGTTAGATCAAAAATTAAACTCGATACAGAATATTCGACATAAAATTGGTGATGCCTTTAAATTAAATTCGAAAGATTATGATCAATGCAGTTGGTTTTATTCTGACATTATCTGTACGCCAGAAAAAATGTATGAAACTGTTTGTTTTTGGCTTGAAAACAGTGCAATTCAGAATTTTATATGTACAATAAAATTTAAAGGAGACTGTGACTTTGAAATTCTTAACAAGTTTCAACAAATTCCAGATTCTAAAATAATTCATTTATATCAAAATAAAAATGAAGTGACTTGGATTAAAACCGCCGGAATTAAAATATAATGAGCGAACAACAATTTTTTAATACCATTTTAGAACACGAACAAAGAAATATCATCGAATATATTCAAAAGAATAATATCGAATGCGTCATTAAAATATATGATTCAGTTATCAAGACTCAATTTTTAAAAACTTATAAAAATGAAATCCTCGTTTTTAAAAAAAATACTTTCCAAATCGCAAATGAAAAAATCATAGTTTCATTTGAATCTGTCGGAGAACAGTTTTTTTTCATATCAACAGCTGACAGTGTTGAATCAAAATTAGTTATCAAAATTCCTGAAGAGTTTTTTAAATTGCAACGACGAAATGATTTCAGAGTCACTATGCCTTCAAATTTAAAACCTATTATAAAATTTAGACCGTATCCAGAATTGAAAACAGAAATACGTGATATGTCATTAGGTGGCTGTAAAATCGCATTAAAAACTGAATTTAAATTAGATTTAAACTTAGAATACGAAACCGATATCCATATTAAAGTTTTGGAATTCGAAGAAAAAAATTTGGCCGTCACCATCAAATTTATCGATCATATCATAGACGCGAAAACGACAATCATTGGTTTGAAATTCACTGATTTTTCTTCAGAACAAACGGCTTTGATGCGAAATACCTTGCTGCAAATAGATCGCATTTTACGACATAAATCCGATGATTAAATTTAATAATCCGCCGCAGACAACTATTTTTAATATTGAAAATTTAGGCTTAAAATATAAAACTAAAAATGCTGGAATAAAAATAATCCAAAATTGGAACAAATGTATTTCATTTGTATTCATTTTGTAAACCGTCATCAGCAAACACCCAACGACAGCGCCTGTTGAGCCCAAAATAAAATGTGAAATCCATTTTTGTTCCGACATCCAAATCATGGCGCGCGGAAACCACGTCGTCATGTGAAAGAATGGCGGTATCAATAAACCCAATGTCGCCAAGCAGGCCCCTGAAAAACCGGCCATTTGGTATCCTAAAAAAGTTGTAGATATTGTCACTGGCCCCGGCGTCATCTGACCAAAAGTAACCCCATCATTAAATACATCCAGCGGTAGCCAATTCAAATGATCTACAAATTGTGATTGAAAAAATGGAAATACGGCCAAGCCTGTTCCGAAAACTAATGCTCCTGCTGTAAAGCACGTTTTAAATATAACAAATAATTTTTCATTTTCTGAAATAAGGACTGCTGGCAATATCGCAGACATTAAAATATTTGTACTTCGCAGCCTGTTGAACAGCACAACAATTAAACCAAAACCTACAATTAAAATGCTTTCAGGTACAATTTTTTCAAAGAAGAAAACAGCCGAAACCAAAACAATGCACCAAAATAAAATATTTTTTTTATAATTTATTATGAAACTTTTTAATCCTAATAATATGACCGCGGCTACGGCGTATTGCATTCCGTTAAAAAATATTTGCGCTCTTGGATAGGCTACGATTTGTGAATAATAAAGACCCATAATCAACATCATCACGAAAGCTGGGAATATCAGACCAAAGCCTGCGATGAGTGCTCCGCGAAAGCCTTTTAATCGATGGCCGCAATGAACGGCCATCTGAAAAGCGATCGGTCCAGGCAAAGCTTTAATCAACGTAAAGGCTTGATCGAATTTTTCGGGTTCAATTAAGCGATCAGACTCGACCAAGTCTTTACGCATTTGGTGGATCAAGGCCAAAGGCCCGCCAAAACCAGTAGCTCCTAATTTCAAAAAGTATTTAAGTAATTTCTGGCTCATTCCGATACAGTCAGTATGCAACTCGGTCATCACTTTGGCAAAAGAAAACCCCGCTGGAATGTTTTTCACGAACAGGCACGCCTGTATTTTGAAAGCATTGAAAATACAATTTTAAAAAGCACTGTTTTATTATCAACAATTCAGTTTTTAATTTTATCCCCAGTTTTATTTTGGACAATAGAAAATTACAACTTGTTCGAGAAATTCATTCCTCTAAAAACTCATCTTAAAGAAAATATGTTGGCTGAAAAAAATTGGATTTTATTTTTATTTTCAGCTTCGTATCTATTGTCGTTATTTGTGAATTATCAAATTTTAAAAATGCTGACCACAAAAATACGACAAAATGAGCAACAATCTTCGCAGGTCATCGATTTAGATTCTAACGATCGAATTTTTTCATTTGACGAAGCTGCTGCTCGACGTCGCGCTTCTTAATTGATTCGCGCTTGTCGTGTGTTTTTTTACCCTTAACCAAGGCAATTTCAAGTTTAACCAAACCCTCTTTGAAATAAATTTTCAACGGAACACAGCTTAAGCCCTTTTCACGCTGAGCCGTGAAAATCGTATGTAATTCAGATTTATTTAATAATAATTTTCGCAATCGTTCGGGTGCATGATTGTTATAACTGCTGGCTTTGTATTCTGAAATATGTGCATTTTGAATAAAGGCTTCGTTATCTTTGAAAACTATATAGGAATCTTTAAATGTAATGTTTTTTCCGCGCAGCGATTTAACTTCGCTGCCAATCAGAACCAATCCAGCTTCGAATGTTTCAAGAATATGGTAATCAAACCGAGCTTGTTTATTTTCTTGAATCAGTACTATCGACATTTCAATTCCTTGTTATAAAAAAGTACAGATCCCTAATTTGCATAGGGCTTAATTCTTCGACCCTGACTTTATCAGATAACTTTTTGATTTCTATCCATTTCATTAGTTTTTCAGTCATCGCGGCTGGCAAATTCGATTTTAATATCCGGCGGCGCTGCTGAAAACAGCTTTTAACGAACAGTAGATAGCCTGCGCGATCTGTAACATCTGTCGCACGAGCTTTAAATTTTAAAACTCGACTGGCAATTTTAGGCGGCGGATCAAAATCTTTTGGGCCCGCATCACACACCGTTTCAATGTCCCAAAATTCTTGAGCAATGACGGACAACATTCCGTATTCTGGTGTTTGCTGTTTTGCACGCAGCCTTTGTGCGACTTCTTTTTGAAACATCAATATCATTGTTTCGATTTGAAATGGCTGAATGCAACGATCAATCACAATCGATGACGAAATTTGATACGGCAAATTGCTGACCAACAGTTTTGCTGTTAAATTTGACCAATCAATTTTCAGCGCATCGCCTTCGACGACACTGAGACCCTGATCTTTCCAATATTCAGATAGTTTATGATCCATTTCGATGGCCGTGTAATTTGTGTGTTGAATAACTAAAAAATCTGTCAACGCACCCAAGCCGGGTCCGATTTCTATTAAATTATTTTCGTTTGTGATTTTTGCAGCTTCAATAATTTTTTGTATCACATGGTCTGAAACTAAAAAATTCTGACCTAATGATTTTTTTGCTTCATGATGTAAAAATTGAATTCGTTCTGATAATCGTTCGCGGGCTGACTTTAAATTTTTCATATTAAATTTTTCATGTTGCGGCCTGATCCAAATTAATTTTGAAATCTTCTGGCAATGACGCCGCCGATGGTCCTAAATTTAAATTTGCACTTTGATTTTGGTTTAAACGTAGAATGCCCGCATAACCAATCATCGCCGCATTATCAGTGCAATATCTGATCGGTGGTATTACGACCGTAAAACCCTTTTGTGACAGCTCAACTGCCTTTTCACGCAATCTGCTGTTGGCGCTGACTCCGCCGGTGATGACAATTTTTTTAGTTTGAAATTTTTTAGCAGCTAATTTTAATTTTAAAATTAAAACATCGACAACAGCTTCTTGAAACGATGCGCACAAATTATTTTTTTCAACAGCAATTTCTGCTAGTGACATTTTAGAAATTAATCTGTGCGCCGACGATTTCAGTCCACTAAAGCTCATCATCAAATGATCTTCATGAACCATGCTTCGTGGAAAATCGTATTTATTTTTATCACCTAATTTTGCACATTGATCCACTGACGCGCCACCTGGAAATCCTGCGCCAACCATTTTTGCAAATTTATCAAAGGCTTCGCCTGCGGCGTCGTCTTTGGTTGTGCCGATGATTGTGTATTTCGAAAAATTTTCAACCCAATATAAACTGGTGTG
>JAYTMM010000116.1:0-2587 GCA_043728555.1 Pseudobdellovibrionaceae bacterium | reverse complement strand
CTGTTAGGATTCTGACAGGGGTGCGCAGAGTAACAATTTTTGTGTGTCTGTTTTTTGTCTCAGAACGAGATTTGGTTTTAGAGAAATAATTTTTTACAGCTATTAGTGATCTGGTGTCGAATCAATGTATCAAACGCCAAATGAACGGCCTTGGCACGTGCCGCAGCTTTCATTTCTTGGTTGGTTTGATCTAAATTATTCAGGCCACCTTGCTTCGTGAACGCAGCAATGGGCTTATCTGTAATGACATTGACTGCGCCAAATTGAATTTTTGTATTGTACTGTATATTAAAACCAGCAACAGCCATAGCCAACAAAGACTGTTCAACATCAATAGTTCCGATATTATGTTTTTTTAAACCCAGCAAATAATTTTTATTTTGTTCAATAGGTGAAAATGTATTTCCGTGCTGAGCATGAAAATGCATATCTGAGTTGGCAGTAAGACCGCTGTCTTGTCCTATTAAATTGTTAACTAATAATTTTTCTTGCGAAGTTTGAAATTTTTTTGGCGCCGATATCGAATACGGATTAATACCAGCATCAATAGACCCTGCGGAGCCCAGGAAAAACACAGCTTTTAAATTTTGATGAAAATACGATGACAAATTTAAACTAGCCAGTTCTCCCCAGACAGTTTGATTCGATGAAACAAGTCCTAGTCTGATCAGCTCTGTGTTTAACTTGTCTTTTGATTTTAAGGTGAGTTCAACATAGCTTTGTCCTAAAAGTAAATTTTGAAAAGAAGTTTCTTGAACAATTTCCCAAGCATTACTTTTCTGGATTTGTTCTTTCCATAAATAATTGTAACCAAAAATTAAATAGTCAGGTTTTTGTAGTTTTCTAAAAACTGAATTTGCATTTTTTTGCATTTTCTTTTGGTACGAAATTTTTGAATTTTCATCAATCCAGTAATAGCTTTCTGTTTTCGTAGCAAATGAAAATAATTCGGCATAGTGCTGAACATACTGCAAAGACGGCGGAACGATCCAAACCAAATTTTTTTGCGTTGGGTTTGATATAGATGCTATTTCAAATTTGTAAATTCCCCAATGGCTGTACAATGTCGGGATCGGTGTAATTTGATACGTGCCTAGACCTGAAATTTTTCGACTGTATTCAGTGATCTGGTCAACAGATCCGCCAACAACATACACAGACAGATGCTGTTCCGAAGCAAAATCGTAAGTACCGACGCCAATTCGATTTTGGGCATAGGTGCTTAAATTTTCAATCGAATGTTTTGACTCAGAATTAAATTTAATTGTTTTAATTTCTGGTCTTAATGTTACGTCTAAATTTGTAAAAGAAATTTTTGCCAGCTGATTTAATTTTGAAAATTCTTGCCCAAGGTTTTTAGAAAGCAATTCCAACAATCGTGCATAACTGAATTTTTCATTTTGCAACTGATTCAACAGTTTCTGTTTCTGTTCTTTTGAAATCGATAAAAAATCAGACTCTTGGATCTCGTGTCTAAGATCCGCAATAATATAGTCTGGAATAACAAGTTCAAGGCCCACGGAGAAAGCCTTTGAACAGAGAATTAAAATAATACAAAAGTTTAAAATAAATTTCATTCAAATATTCTTTTGCAAATCAATTTGGGTGGATTTATGGCTAATTTTTTGGCCCATACAGAAAACTGCAGGCCGTCAATATTTGCAATTTCAAAATTACGAATAGTTTGTGTTTTTTGAATTAATTGTTCTGTAACTTCGACAGGTTCATGATTTAAAATTGAATCGATAACAGCTTTTTCAAGTTGGATCGTTTCAATACGGTTCTGAATTTGTGCTTTCATCGCTTCGTATTCAGCGGGGCGTTGCTTTTTTAATCGCTCTAAAGCAGATTCTAATACGGCTATTCTGTCGGCGGCTAAATCTGACATAGTTACGGGGCCCTTAAAGTATTTAACCATGTCATCTGCACCCGATTTATTTGAGCGAATTTCAAATTCAAGTCCTACAGATCCGACGCCTAAAAATGGAAATCCATTATATAAATGGTCACCGAAAAACAATGATCGATCAAAAATTTGATGTGCATTTTTTGTTAACTCAGTGCCCAATGTCAGTCTGGGCCATTTGCGTAAAACCATATCCTTGAAATCTGAAACAGGAATTTCAAATTTAAATAACGGCGTTTCGCCTTTGACCATCAGATCTAAAAAATCTCGATTTTTACGAGCATAGCGCCAAGCATAGTTTGCTGTCGGCGTCCAGTATCTGGCTCCACGCGGGGCTTGTTTTGAATTCCAACTTTGTAGTTCATTTATTTTTTCTGCGCCACGAAATAATGTTATTTTGCCATTTTTTGAAAATTTTTGAACATAGATATCAAATAAATAATCTTGCAGTGATTTTCGAATGACTTTGGCATTTGCATCAATCAAAACGACATCAGGATTTGTTGTTAACTTCATGTCGTTTAACCACTGAGTCACTTCGTTCATATCTTGTTTTGGCATGGGTGTACTGTTGCGTTTTGCTGTTTCGATTTCAGTTTTATGAGCGTCCCACCAATCATCCGTTTGATAATACGTCGGCGTATATCGACTGGTCGACATCGGAATTAAAACGATCTCTGA
>JAYTMM010000115.1:0-1676 GCA_043728555.1 Pseudobdellovibrionaceae bacterium | reverse complement strand
ACTTTGCTGTGAATTCAATGGTTTTTAAAAATCCATCTTGGATAGGCACCAGCACGGATGAATTTGGTTTAGAAAAACTAATTCAGCAAATTCCGAACTTTAAATCAAAGACTTTTGCAATTTGGGGTGGCGGTGGAATTTTAAATTCAATTTCAAAAATTTTACCGAATGCTGTTTGTTATTCAGCACAAACACAAAAACCGCGTTTCGAAAAACAACCGAATGCTTCACCTGATGTGGTCATCTGGGCCGCGCCCAGAAAATTCGAAATTCAAATGCCGCCCAATCACTGGCAGCCTGAAATTGTCTTAGACTTAAATTACACCGAAAATTCAATAGGTCTTGAATATGCTCAAAATAAAAATATAAAGTACATTTCAGGTGATATGATGTTTTACACGCAAGCCGAAAAACAACTGCAATTCTGGAAAGAAAATCTGTAGTGCTTCAGTGCATTAAATATAAAAAAGCGACTTCAGTTTTTGAAATTATTCTTGCGGATATACTGTGGGGCTTGGGTTTTGTTGCGACAATTTGGGCTTTGCAAACTTTTTCTGTTTACCAAAGCATTTTTTTGCGATTCGGAATAGTAGCTAGTCTTTGCTTGCCGTACATTTTTTTTAAATTTACGTACCAAACGATGTTGTCATTTTTTAAGTTATCTTTTTTGCCTGCGATATTTTTAATGGGTGAAATTTTTTTTCAAATGTTAGGATTGAAATATACAACAGCGACCAAGGCTGGCTTTATAACTATTCTATTTATAGTTCTTGTTCCGCTCATAGAAAAAATATTTTTTTTAAAAAAAATAAATAAAATTCATTGGTTATGGGTTCTTGTTTCAATTGTTGGCGTAAAATTTATTTTGGGTGGCGAAATTTTATCCAGCCTGAACTTTGGTGATACGATGATGTTGATTTCATGTTTGTTTGCCAGCATGCATATTATTTCGATAGATCGAGTTTCAAATAAAATTGATAGTCCGTTTGCTTTTAATATATATCAAGTGCTGTGGTGTTTTTTGTTTTCCGTACCATTTATATTTATTGATCCAATAATAAATCTTCAAAATTTAACGTCAATTTCTATCATTGGTTTAATAATTGTCAGCTTGGGCACAACTTTGTTGGCATTTTATTTTCAACTTCGTGCACAAAAAAATATAGCTGCATCAGATGCAAGCTTGCTCTTTTTGTTAGAGTCTCCCTTGGCCGCTATTTTTTCGTTTTATTTTTTAAACGAACAGTTAATTTTTTCACAACTTATAGGATGTGGGCTAGTTATCGCTGCATCGGTGGGAGTTGTTCTTTCCAGTTCTTCAAAAATGGATCAAGGACTTTAAAATACATAGATTGCAATTCAACTTGTTGGTGTATAATTTCAAGCACTTCAGCTTTTGTCTGACAATAAGGTCCAGCGGGTAAAACTCTCTCTTCTGCGCACTCTTTGATCCATTCATGATTTGATTCAGGATGAAATTGAAATCCCATGACATTTTTTTTAAAAACAAAGGCTTGTTCTGCACATTGCGGGCTTGTTGCTATGGTTTTTGCGCCAGGAATATTGGAAAAACAATAGCTGTGCCATTGAAAAACTTTAAGCGTTTTTGCTGATGAATTCCAAATTGAATCATCAATCAGTTGTACATCTTGCCAGCCAAATTCGGTGCCACTCAT
>JAYTMM010000114.1:0-2341 GCA_043728555.1 Pseudobdellovibrionaceae bacterium | reverse complement strand
CCGAAAATATTCAAACAAATCAAAAAAATAATGAAATTCAAAAAAAATTAAAAAACCGTGTTGTTTCTGGAATTGGCGGATTTGCTGCATTATTTAATGCACAATTTGACGATATAAAAAAGCCACTTTTGGTTTCGTGCACCGATGGCGTTGGTACAAAAGTTAAAATTGCATCGTATTTTAATGACTATTCAACAGTTGGTTATGATCTGGTGGCCATGTGTGCAAATGATTTAATTTGCACGGGAGGTAGGCCCCTATTTTTCTTAGATTACTATGCTTCCGGAAAATTGAATTTAACAAATGCTAAACAATTTTTAACCAGCGTTAAAAATGCATGTACTGAATCGCAAATGATTTTGATCGGTGGTGAAACAGCTGAAATGCCCGGTGTTTATCACGAAAATGATTTTGATTGCGCAGGATTTTCGGTCGGAGTCGTCGATCAAGAAAAAACTTGGGGTGCGGATAAAGTTTCAGACGGCGACATGATTATTGGATTGGCCAGTTCAGGTTTTCACAGCAACGGCTATTCGTTATTGCGTAGAATTTTTGAAAATGATTTTGATAAATACCGTGAATGGTTAATGAAGCCTACGCGACTGTATGTCGAAGCGGCCGTGGAATTAAATAAGAAATTTCAAATCAAAGCAGCTTGTCATATCACTGGTGGAGGTATTGAGAATATTCCGCGTGTCTTGCCAAATCATTTAAAGGCCGTCTTGAAAAACTGGGTAATGCCAGAATGTTTTCAATATGTTCAACAAAAATCAGGAATGACTTCGGATCAAATGCTTCGAACTTTAAATTGCGGACAAGGTTTTTTATTTATTGTTCGTCCTCAGGATGTTTCAGAAATTATGAGAACACTATCAGATTTGGGCTATGAAAATTCTTTATTAGGCGAAATCAAAAATAAAATAGATTCAAACGAGGATTCAATTGAGCTTTGTCAGTAATTTTCAGCGAACAGCTGTTTTTATTTCGGGGCAAGGATCGTGTATGCAGGCTATTTTAGATTTAGCTGAATTTCAAAACATTAAGCTTGTGATTACGAACAAAAAAAGAACTTACGGAGAATTAAAAGCTAAAAGATTCGGTATTAAAGTTCTTTGGATGGATAAAACAACAAGTTTTGCTGATGTTGATCAGGTACTAAAAAATCTGAAAATTCAAAAAATATTTTTAGCCGGCTTTATGAAAATAATTCCTGCCGATTTCATCAACTCATGGACAAATCATATTTTTAATATTCATCCCAGTCTGCTTCCGGATTTTAAAGGTTTACAAGCCTTTGAAAGAGCTTTTGAGCAGAAAGCAAAGCTTGGTGCCAGCATACATCATGTTGTCAGTGAAATGGATGCGGGTGAAATTGTTTTGCAACAACAAATTTGTGTAAATACATCGGATATAAATGAAGCTCAGTTTTTCCTAAGGTTGTCAGAACAGAATTTGATTCGTGAATTTGTGTATAAGGGAGCTGGGCTATGTACAAGATTTTAATTGTCTCTTCGACGGATTATATTTTAAGACATAAAGAAAAATTTTCAGCTTTGGGTTTTTCATGTGATTATTTGATATGTGAAAGACAATCTGAATATCATTTCGGCCAGTTTAATCAGCAGCATATTTGTGCTGATCAACAGATGTTGCCTGTTTTGAATAATACAATTTCAATTGAATCTGCATTTGTAACACAAAAAAAAATAAAGACACGTCAGCATATTTATCATGAATTAGATCGTTTAAAAAAAATTATTTTCAAAGATGAATCAAAAATAAATCACATATCAAAGTTTAAACTGACACATGAAGCAGTCAATTCTGATCAGGTTTTCAGTCTTGACGATTGTCTAGATCTTCAGTTTAATTTAAAACACAAAAAAATTCATTTAGAAATTAAAAATAAAGAAGTGTCAGATTACGATCATGTCTATTTTGAACATACAAATATGGCATTCGATCTTTTCCGTAAAAAGTTCCCAGATCAACAGTTTATAAAAGCAACGAACAGTCCATTTTTTCAATTTGCGGGTCTAACATATCATGCAAATGTGAACTTAACAGAGAATCCTTTT
The DNA here is from genome assembly GCA_043728555.1 of Pseudobdellovibrionaceae bacterium. GTDB lineage: Bacteria > Bdellovibrionota > Bdellovibrionia > Bdellovibrionales > Bdellovibrionaceae > Pseudobdellovibrio. The sequence goes on along the minus strand of JAYTMM010000114.1, from coordinate 263 downwards.
TGGTTGATGTCAGATGTGAATTACAAATCTTTGTACGATAATGTACATTTTGTGAATCCTGATTTGAAAAAAAAATCAACACGAATTGATGTTTGGTCATGGGTTCCATACCAACAATTGAAAAATCCAGAAATGTATTCTTACATGCAACAGCGTGTGCAAAAGCGATTTGAAGCATGCTTTGATTTTTTAACTTTATCGCCAGTGACAGAAAGAAATAATTTTATTTTTCAACCGGTAAATACATTAATTTATTCAAAAAA
>JAYTMM010000113.1:0-6825 GCA_043728555.1 Pseudobdellovibrionaceae bacterium | reverse complement strand
ACTTTGCTTGTATCACCACTATTAGATGTTGATTTTGAAATTGGTTCTGCTGGTGTTCCGCTTGTTGTATTTGCTTTTACACCCGCGCGATTTTGACCTTTATTGCAATTCACCATAAAAAATGACGATGCTATTAATGTTGAAATTAATAGGTGTGACGAATATTTTGCGACATATTTTTGGTTCGACTTCATAAAGATCTCCTTTTGAAAGTTTGTATTCATATAAATATATTTCAAATACAGAACCAGTCTTAATCTGAGACAGTTTTGATGTTTAAAGCCGCTGATTTGCTTTTAAAAATTTGAGCTCATAATTTAAATCCTTAAAACGATTCAGATCTGACTAAATTGTTAACACATGTCAGATTCATTTTTATGAATTCAGACTATTTACGGCGAATTCAGCTAACTCTGGGCGTTAATCACTGCACCAAGCACACGACTATTATAAACCCTTAAGTGGCTGGGTCCCATACGCTAGACTGGTTAGTGAATTCCGCTAGGTCCGGAAGGAAGCAACGGTGTCTGATCGGCTAGGCGATATGGGGTGCTCAGCTCTTTTTTTGTTTTAATAATTAAAATTATAATTATTAAAACATATTCGAGGGGCTCATAAAAAATGTCTTATCAAGTTTTAGCGCGAAAATATCGTTCACAGTCTTTCGATCAACTGATCGGACAGAACCATATTTCGCAAACATTGATGAACGCCCTCAGAAATAATCGATTACCACATGCACTTTTATTTACAGGCTTACGCGGAACCGGCAAAACTTCATCAGCGCGTATTTTAGCAAAAAGCATTCGCTGCACGAACGCCACAGATTTTACACCGTGTAATGTTTGTGACAACTGCATATCGATCACAGCCGGAAATTCAATTGATGTGATCGAAATCGATGGAGCTTCGAACAACGGCGTCGATGCAATTCGTGATTTGCGCGACAGCACGATGTTTATGCCCTCGTCGGGAAAATATAAAATTTTTATTATCGATGAAGTTCACATGCTTTCAACCAGCGCATTTAATGCGTTATTAAAAACATTAGAAGAACCGCCTGCTCACGTTATTTTTATGATGGCTACAACTGAAGCGCATAAAATTCCGCAAACGATTTTATCACGCAGTCAGCGTTTTGATTTCAGACGAATTCCGATGAAACAATTAACGGATCATTTAAAAAATATTTGTAACTTAGAAAATATCAAAGCCGATGAAAAAGCCTTGTGGCAAATCGCACAACAGGGCGACGGTTCAGCCCGCGATAGCATCACGTTATTAGATCAAGTCATCAATTTTTCGAAGGGTGAATTGTCAGAAAAAACCGTCACTGAAATTTTGGGCCTAACAGATAGATCCTTAATATTTGAAGTTTTTGAGAACTTAGTTTTGAGACGTGCCGAACAGATCGTATCAAGTCTTGAAAAATTGTCGTTAGTTGCAACGAATCCTTCGTTATTCATGCAAGAAATTATTCGATTGATCAGACATGCACTGTTGATGAAATCAAATACGAACAACGTGCAACTGTCGATTGATTTGCCGTCCGAAGAAATTGAAATTTTAAAAAATTTAACAACTGAATTATCAGATGCAGATTTACACATGCTGTTTGATATGTGTTTAAAATCGATGAATGATTTGTCGCGGTCACATGATCCGATCTTGGTCATGGAGATGGCTTTACTGCGAATGGCACAGGCTCCGCAAATTTTTGATATTCAGAAATTACTTAGCGGTGGTGTCTCTGTAAATAATTCTTCTGCGCGAGCTGTAGTTCGACCAAGCAATGCGGCCCCGCCCCCAAAGCCTAAAGAGGAGCTGGTTTTAAAAACCACCACTCCTCTAAAAATTGAACCCGCGGTCATTGAAAAGTTCGAGCCCAAATTACCCAGCACGACGACGCTTTTAGAATTCGTTCATTACGTTAAAAATATCGAGCCCTTTTTAGGTGCAAAATTAGATAATCTGGCTTTGACCCAGGTGCTAGATCAAAAAATACATTTCGAAGTTAAAGAATCTTTTGGATTTTTAGCCGATCAACTTATGCAAACCGACACATCAAAAAAATTGCAGGGTTATATTGATTCATTCTACGGCGTAGGTTACGCTTTTCAGGTACTAAAAACGAAAAATGCAGCAAAAACTTTGCAAGCTTCGGCTGTCGCATCGGCAACAATTATTGCACCCGAACCTGTGGCGCCAACGGCGCACACAATGACGGTCCAAAAAGAAGTCGATGCAGAAAATCAGCTGAAAGACACGTGGATTAAAGATTCACGTGTGCAAAAAGCTCAAGATGTTTTTAAAGCAAAAATGAAAGTTATTAGTAAAAGTTAAAATACTTAGTGAAGTTAAAAATATTAAAATTAAACAGGAGATTTTATGAAGGGTTTTGGCGCCGGCGGAATGGCAGGCTTGATGAAACAAGCAAATCAAATGCAAGCAAAGATGAAACAAGCTCAAGAACAAATGGCAACGCGCGAATTCACGGGCACTTCGGGCGGTGGCGCGGTCACTGCCAAGGTTAACGGCGATAACAAAGTTTTAGCTTTAACGATTAATCCAGAAGTCATGAAATCCGGCGACATTGAAATGTTACAAGACCTTGTGACATCTGCAGTGAACGATGCTTTGAAAACAGCGAAAGACGAATCTTCAAAAGAGATGTCAAAAATCACTGGCGGCATGAATTTGCCGGGCATGTAATTTAAGTGTTACAAATCCCAGCTCTTGAAAAATTAGTTCATGAACTGAGTCGCCTGCCGGGGATTGGTCCCAAGACCGCTCAGCGGTTGGCGTATTATATTTTAAAATCAAAAAATTCTTATCCTGAAAAATTATCTGAATCACTTTTGCGCGTTCAATCCGAAGTGCACACGTGCCCTGAATGTTTTAATTACACAGACCGTGCGATTTGCAAATTTTGCGAAGACCCGCACAGAAATTCTGAAATACTTTGTTTGGTCGAAGAACCTTCAGACATTTCTAGAATTGAATCTTCAGGTGCATACCGCGGTCGTTATCATGTTCTGCACGGAGTAATTTCGCCGTTAGAAGGCATTAACGCCAAAGATTTAAAAATTAATGAACTGATGGCAAGACTTGCTGCCAGTCAAAATGAAAATAACGAAAAACCAATTCGCGAAATTATATTTGCATTCGATGCCGACCTTGAAGGTGACACAACCGCTTTGTATTTAACAAAATCATTGCAAGGCAAGAACGTTAAAATTTCACGTATCGCGCACGGAATTCCGATGGGTTCAGACATTGATTTTATCGACGACCGCACAATGGGCCGCGCGATGGAAAATAGAGTTGAACTGTGAAGCGAACAAATAAACAGGCAGAACTTTAGTGTCTTTATTCAACTACAACGCCAAAGAAATTCACTGTAAAATCGTTTATTACGGACCATCATTGGGCGGTAAAACGACGAATATTCAGTGGATGTATCAAAGTTTGGCCGCAGACCAGAAATCAAAACTGAGCGTATTAAATACTGAAATTGAACGTACGATGTTATTTGATTTTTTACCGTTAGACGTTGGTGAAATTCGTGGATTTAAAACGCGGTTTCATTTGTACAGCGTGCCCGGTCAAATTGTTTACGATGCAACCCGAAAATTAATTTTACAAGGTATCGACGGCGTTGTGTTCGTTGCTGATTCACAAGCTGATCGTATGGATGAAAATTTACAAGCCTTAGAAAATTTAGAAAAAAATCTATATCAACAAGGCTATCAAATCAAAGACATCCCGTTGATCATTCAGTACAACAAACGTGATCTGCCGAATGCGTTACCCGTATCAGAATTGCGCAGGCAATTGAACCGATTAAATTCAACTGAAATCGAAGCCTGTGCCTTTGAAGGCAAAGGTGTCTTAGAAAGTTTTAAATCTGTCTCAAAATCTATTATTCAAGTTTTAAAAGGCGCGGCTGTCGGTTAATTTTTCGACTGCGGGCTAACCTGTACTCACTTGCTTCTGGAGGAATCCATGTTCGACATCGTTTCAGAAATTAAAAAATTAAAAAAAGAAAAAGATTTATCAATTCTTGCGCACTATTACGAAGACGGCGCAATCCAAGACATCGCAGATTACGTTGGTGACAGTTTTTATCTGGCAAAAATGGGAAAGCTTACGCCAGCAAAAAATATTTTATTGGCCGGCGTTGTGTTCATGGCCGAAAGTGTGAAAATTTTAAATCCTGAAAAAACTGTTTTGGTTCCAGATATGAATGCCAGCTGTTCCCTTGTAAAAGGTGCGCCCTATCAAAAATATTTAGACTGGCGCTTGGCTCACGCCGATGCTGTGTGCGTGACCTATATCAATTCAAGTGCCGAAGTAAAATCAATTTCAGATGCGATTATCACATCCAGTAATGCGGCAGAAATTGTTTCTGCGATCCCCGCAGATCGCCGAATTTTATTTGGACCCGATCAACATTTAGGTCGCTGGTTATCAAAAAAATTAAACCGCGAATTTATTTTGTGGCCTGGGGCCTGTGAAGTTCACGTTTTATTTAACGCTAAAAAATTATTTCAACTGACGCAACTTCACCCTGATGCGGTTGTGATCGCCCACCCTGAATGTGACGAAAGCGTTTTAAAATACGCAACAGTGATTGGTTCAACGTCAAGATTACTGGACGAAGTCACAAATAACAAAACAACGAAAAAATTTATCGTTGCGACCGAGACTGGTATTTTTCATCAAATGAAAAAAAACAGACCCGATGCAGAATTAATTCAGGCTCCGGTGCTGGACGAAGCCTGTGCGTGCAACGATTGCCCATATATGAAAATGAATTCGCTTGAAAAAATTCACCAGGCGCTTTTAACATTTAAACCCGAAGTTAAACTTGATGAAAATTTGCGATTAAAAGCATTTACATCATTAGATCGCATGATGAAAATTACCAATGGTGAAAAAATCACTTGGCCCGAAAAATTTACTGCGCCTTTATAAGAAGTCGATGACACAACCAGATCTTGATCAAAACCTTAAACAGATTCAAAAAATAACAGGCATTGATTTTTTAAATTTGTATTTAAATTCTGAATTCGCATCAGAAAATATAAGCCATCGCCAACTGATCAGGTCAGAAATTATTCGAAATCATTCGGAAATCTTAACTGAATCTGAAATTCAAAATATTCAAAATCTGGAATTACTTCCCACGGCAGAAAAATTATTTTTCAGTATTTCACACAACCAAACTCTTGGCGGATATTCAGGTTCGAATGAAAAACACGGTTTTGATATCGAATTAAAATCCAGAATCAGCGACGCCATTATTTTGCGCGTTTCCACACGCACCGAAGTTTTTGAATCCCCCGATTTAAAATTTTTATGGTGCGCCAAAGAGGCCGCCTTCAAAGGCTTGGGCGACAACACTGTGATTATTTCAGATCTAAATATTTGTGATTGGGTGTCTCAGAATAAGACGGGACTTTGGTCCTATCGGGTGTCATCAGCAAAGACTTTAGAGCTAAAACGAAACACTGGCTTTATTTTTTGTGATCATCAGCAAATATTCTCAATTTTTTTTCAATAACACCTCTTTAAAAATAAATATTTCTACCGAGCCCTTAACTTTGGTCTGGGTTTCACCGAACTGTTGTGTATCAGAGTTACGATAAACGAACTTACGAACAGCACAAGGGGGACAGGTGTCCAACGCAAACAGAAAATTCAGATCATCACCGCGCAAAGATTTGGCGCAATTAACATTGGATTCTTTTTCATCCCTAGAGAATCTAGAAAAATTAGCCAAACACGGAAAAATCATTGAGGCCTCGACATCAGGAATTTTGATTCATTTTAATCGTGAAGATTTCATTAAAAAAGAATTGCGTACGAATTTAAATATCGATTCTTTGTTGGGCCTAAAAGTGTTTTTCAATATTCATGAAATGGATCTTGAAATATCGGGCAAAATTGCTCGCACACAGTTTTTAGGTAAAAAAGGATTCTATATCGCAGTTGATTACAGCTCGGATGCGCCAGAATACTGGCGCGAATGTTTGATGGATTTGTTACCGTCTTAGGGTTTATTCATTTGCACTGTAAATTTAAATAAAATTTACAGATCGACGAATTTCGGAAGGCCCGCTTCGCTGACCAACACAATTGAATAATGTGTTGGTAAAAACCAAGAAATCGCCTCTGCGACGCCTGTGTGTTCAGTTGCCGGAGGATTTCCGATCGATTCCAAAGAAATACAAAAATCATAATTTTTTTCGTCTGTCGAAATCATTAAAACTTTCGGATTTAAAACAGCTTGATCACGAAAAAAATCTTTTAAAACTTTGCGCACATTCAATGGCAAATACGCTTCGGTCGGAGCACCTGAAAATATTTTTTTATTTTGATAATCAATTTCAGAATTTTCAGCTGCTTTGTTTGCCAGATCTGGTTGAATAAAAAAACCTGTTTGTCGAAAATTCCAAATCATACCATACGAAAACACATAATCAGGATACGGCTCACGCTTTGGATTAACGACTAAGCCAATGCCTTTGCCTTCAAGCCAATGAAATAATTTTTGTGTGGATTCAATTTCATAATTGGCAGCTTCTGCACCGTCGGCAGGGCTTAATGTTTCACAAATAATATACGGCCAACCATCGGGGCCTTGCTGAGGGTCTTGTGATAATAGGCGAACTTGTTGTTCAGAAAATGATTTAAAGAATTTTTCGTCCCATGAAAAGTTTCGATCTTGTTCGGCGGTTTTTAATAATTCAGAAATATTCATAGAAAATTTACGCTCGCTTATTTTATTTAATTTGGTTTTGCACAATCACAAATGTTTTA
>JAYTMM010000112.1:0-7743 GCA_043728555.1 Pseudobdellovibrionaceae bacterium | reverse complement strand
ATTCAGGTTTTCCAGCATCGATCCAACGAACAACGTAATCCATTTCTTCTTTGGTGACGCGCTTAATGCCAGAATCTTTCGGTGGCATACCGTCGTCGTCAGCTTCGTGATTGTAGCTGATTTCTTCGTAAACTTTGCTTTCTGTGCCCGGCGTTTTCCAGTATTTTGAATTATCGCCAGATGTAATTTCTGTGTATGACGTAAATGGAATTAAGGCGGCTTCCCAGTCTTCGCCCTTAGGGTTGTGACAAAGTACGCACTTTGGTTGTAATATTCGTGTTTTCAAAGTTTCAAAGTTTAAGGGCATTAATTCAATCGGTATGATCGGTAATTCTGGCGTAGTTCCGATGCCCGCCGATTTGCATTCAGCAACTTCACCCACAGTTTTCGCAGAGGCTTCAGCCCAACTTTTCACAAGTGCTTTTTGGCAATCAGTTAAGGCCGGTGTTCCGCTTTCGGGTGGCGGCATATCGCCGCCCGAGATTTCTGATAAAACTTTTGTGATGTTGGCTTTAACGGCTGCGGCTGAATCCAATGTTGGCTGCTTCGCTCCAGCATGACAATTTTGACAAGTTCGCAAAGAATATTTCATAACCAGTTCATCGGTTATAATCGAATCGGCAGACAAATTTTTATTTGCTTCGCCGACAGCGTTGGGATCTATTTTTTGATTTTTATAATTACAGTTTGTTAAAAATAAACTGACGAAAATAATTTTGTAAAAATTTTTATAGCTGTAAGTATTTTTATAAATAGTAGTGAAGAACCAGCCAAGCATAATCGCCTTCTTTTGAAATCGAAGATTGCTCGCGTGTCCAAAAGGCTTGTAAATCTAAATGTGGTCTTGGAAACCATTGAATTCCCGAGCCAAACTTATAATTTTTTGTCGCTCCGTTATCAACATCGGATTGAAAATAATCGTTCAGAGCAACAATATGAAAGCCTTTAAAAATTTCGTAAGCACTTCGTTGTATCAGCGACAATCCCTTTTTATCGGGGCCACCCGCTGAAGGTGAAGTCACGACTTGATCAAGTTCAAATAACGTACCAAATTCTTTGGTCCATCCCAAGTATCCAATCGCACCAGTGATCTTACGCGTTTGTAAATCATCTTTCTCTGATAAAAATTGCAAGCCTGACTTAAAATTTGACACTGTGTAGGTCGCAGTCAAAGTATTACCCGATTGATTGTTTGCAGAAATATTTTCTGGAGTTTTATATCCGCTGACAATGAAATTCCAGTTTTCTCCAAGCCAAGAAACTTCTGCGGTATCGCGCTCCATACCATAACCAAACATCAAAGGCCCGCGAGTTGATAAAATATGATCTGGTAAATTGATTCCAAAATTTGGCATAAATCGACCGAACTTAATATACAAAGCATCGATCGGTGTAATCATCGCATAGTATCTGGTCGAATACGGGTACCATTTATTTTCAGAAACGTTTTGTTGTCCGATGAAACTTGCGATGGTCCATTTCGGTTGAATAATACCAATTTCAAAACCTTTTTGCATGTCGATCCAGCGACCGCGTTTGACCAAATCATTTTCTTGGTGAACTTGTGCGCCGCGGATGTCTCCGCCCAATGCTAACCACTCGTCGACTGATTCTGTGTTGATAAGTCCGTGCAGAATCCCAGCTTCTTTTTCGCCGCTCCATGTGCTGATTAATTCTTTTGACAGACTACGACCGTAAGCATTTAAAACTCCGCCGCCGCCCGGTGAGACGTGACAGGCCGTACAGTTTGTATAGCCATGTCGGATCATATCTGGAAATGAAAATGAATTGATCGAAGCGAATAAGACACAAAAAAGAAGTAAAGTATTTTTCATAGGATAATCGTAAGTTACTGTATTGTTCCGCTTAACTTAATCTTTAATTTTACGTCCTCGGCAATTTTAATGCCGGCATAGCTTGGTAAAGTTTCAAGATATTCCATAATTTTTACAGAAAATTCAGCCTCGCCAGTAATTACTTTTTGTGCTTTTTTAATTTTCATCATTCCTGAAACCGGTTTAGTTTTGCCGTGCATTGTAAAATCAGCCGTAAATGGAATTTCAATTTCTGAATCAGTTAATTTATCAACAGCTGTAGAAATTTTAAAATCTTTGAAAGTTAAATCAGCTGTCGGATATTTTTGAACCTCAAGATATTTATTTTTCATGTGGTCATCGCGCAAATCAATTTCAGTTGTTAATTTATTTAAATCAACTTTGACTGTTCCAGAAATAACATCACCAGCATAAGTTACAACACCTTCTGGGCCTTGGCCTTTGCCATTGATTTTAATCATTGCGGGCTTGCCGACGGCAGAAAATTCTGTTTCGCCAGTGGCAGCTTTGAATAAAATTGTATTTGCAGATTTCGCCGGAGCAGCTGTGGGTGCTGGTCCTGCGAATGCTAACGTTGAAAATAAAACGGATGATAAGATTATTTTTTTCATAAAAATTCCTTTCTTTGCTGTTGTTATTTGAAAGCGACGTGGCCTTCTTTTTTTGCGGTCATCATTTTGTTTAAAACATCCGATGCCGCAGTGTTATCGTTATTGTGAAAAGCTGACACTAAATCTTGTTCAAGCACCAGCAAATCGTCAATCATCTTGATATATTGTTGTTCTTGATCTGGACCATTTGCAGATTGAGGCATGTGCAATTTTGAATTTTTTGTCATGTCTAAAAGATCGCTCGCAATTTTTTCAGAGGCCGCGTTTTGAGTTGCATCAGCAGCTTGTGTAGAAATTTTTTTAAGTGAAACCGCCATTGATTTCATAACTCCGGCTAAACTTGCAGGTGCTTGCGGTTGTATCGGTGTTTGTATTTGCGCAAAACCTGTTAAACAAATCAATGTTGTCATTGTTGCGATTTTTATTTTTTTCATTTTAAATCCCCTTTGTGGTTAGAAAATTAAAGGCTTAGGCTCTATGTATAAAATAAGGTCTAAGCCCTTTGTGAACAATTCATATTTACTAAATAGTAACGTTTAAATTTAGTACCACTAAATTTAAAAAATCACTTACTTAACTGCTGGAGTAGGAGTTTCTTCGATCTTAATGTAGTGCCAAACGTTACCAATATTATCGCCCGCATCTGCAGCCGCGCCGCGATCTAAAGCGTAGGCGTAAACTGGACGACCTTCGTAAGTTAATTGTGATTTTTTATTATCGCGCACTATAGAACCCAACGGTGCCTTTAAATTTAAAGCTTCATCAGAAGTCAACAAATACGGTGGCCAAACTTCGGCGCACGCTGAATTACAAGCCGGTGTCGCGCGGTTTTGATCCAGATCAAAAACATATAACGTGTTGCCTTTTGAGTCGGCTAATAAATGTTCGCCTTCTTCGTTCACAGAAATTGTTGTTAAAGAAATTTCTTTTTTAACGGAGTCTACTGGCGCGGGCGTTGTTGTTGTTTGTGCTTTAACTTGTAAAGCTGTGATTGCTAAGACTGTCATTAAAATCGTTTTCATGGTTTTTCCTTTAGTTAGGGTTTTTGTTGAGTTTTAATTCAACGTTGATGAGCCAGATATATTAGATGGATTATATTTTTCATAGCTTTGCGTTGGAATATCTGGTATTCATAAATAACATATGTCAAAAATGTACAGATTCGATAAAGTCAAATACGTGGATATCTTTCAAAAAGAAGTCGGTTATTTTTTAACGATCGCCGAAACATTAAATGTGTCTAAGGCAGCTGAAATACTGGGTATTCAACAGTCAGGTTTATCGCGCGCTTTGCACCGTTTAGAAACTGACTTGGGCCAAAATTTATTCAGCCGAAAAAACAATGGTTTAGTTTTAACCACGCCTGGTTTAGAATTTTTAAAAGCTATAAAAAATACAAAAACAAATTGGGAAGATAATTTCAAAGTCCTGTTATCGTCTTCGGATGAACCGATGGGATTAATTAAAATTGGATTACACCCGTCGTTTGGACAAAACTATTTGCCAAAAATAATTTCTGATTTAAATAAAATTTTCCCAGCGGTCGAACTGGAAATTCATTCGCTACCATCAGTAGCCGTGGTCCGAAAATTAATGGCACAAGAACTTGATTTTGGCTTGGTGGCTTCGCCCCTGACGCAACCAGATCTGATTGCGAAAACAATTGGTGAAGATTATTTGGCGACCTACCAAAAAGATTTATCGATAATACCCAAGTACGTTTTATTCAATCCCGAAACTCAGATGTCGAATTCGATGTTACGCAAAGTTTCTGGCCTTAAAAAAATTGCGATTGATGATTACGAATTGCTGGCAAAATCTGCGATCACGCAAAATCAAGTAGCCCTGTTACCGCAATCAGTTGCGCAAAATTACTCAGAATTAAAACAAGTCAGCGGAATTTTGGCAAAAACAAAGATTTCTTTAATCTGTCAAAAGGACAAACAGAAATCTTTGGCTTATAAAAAAATTTGGGACGTGATTTTAAATTCAGCGCCCAAATAATTTTCTAAAAATTTATTTAATATTTTACCGAATATTTTTCAGCGTTTTCCATGCTTTTAAATATGAATACGCTTGGTAAGCCTGATAATCAGCTTTAAATAACTTTTCTTTTTCGGTCATTTCAGATTCTTTTTTGCTGCCGATGTCTTTCCACCACGCTAGCGCATTTTCGCGTGCGACTTGTGTTTTCTTGTCTTTTGATTTTTCAGACAATTTTTCTTTTTCGCCTTTTAAATGTCCGATGATATCTTTTTCACGAGGACCTTTTTTATCACTGATGGCTTTAGCAAAAATTTCTGCATTTACGTCTTCGATTTCAATATCAGGCGTGATGCCTTCGGATTGAATTGAAACGCCGCTGGGCGTGTAATATCTGGCGACAGTTAATTTTAAGCCGCTACCATCACCTAATTTAATGACGGATTGAACAGATCCTTTACCAAAGCTACGTTCGCCGACGATGACAGCGCGTTTATTGTCCTGAAGCGCACCGGAAACAATTTCGCTGGCGCTGGCAGAATATTCATTCACTAAAATAACAATTGGGATATCGGGGTATGGTGCTTTTCCAGAGGCGCGATTAACTTCTTTGGTTTTTGGATCGCGACCGATTGTGCTGACGATAATGCCGTCTTTTAAAAATAGATCGCTGATTTTAATAGCCTGATCTAAAAGGCCTCCGGGATTTCGGCGCAAATCAATCAAGATGCCTTCGAATTTATTTTTGTGATTTGCAGAATAATCGGCTAAAACTTTTTCCAGTTCCTTGGATGTGTTTTCGATAAAACTTGTGATACGAATATATAAATAGCCATCATCCAATTGTGCTGATTTAACAGATTTAATTTTAACTTGGCCACGAACAATTTTAATATCTAATGGTGCATCGATATTTTCACGAACAACAGACAATACAATCGGTTCGCCGCGCTTACCTTTTAACAGTGCCGAGGCCTCGACCAAGCTGAAACCCTTAGTTGACTGTCCATCGATTGAAACAATTTTATCACCGGGTTTAATGCCGGCTTTCCATGCTGGAGTATCTTCGATAGGTGAAATAATTGTTAAAATTCCATTTTGTACAGAAATTTCAATACCCAATCCGCCGAATTCACCAGCAGTTTCAGATTCAAAATCTTTGAAAATTTCAACGGGCATATAATTTGTGTGTGGATCCAATTCACGCAACATGCCCTTAATTGCGCCGCCAATCAATTTTTTTGTATCGACAGGTTCAACATAATATTGCTGAATTAGATTTAAAATTTTAGTAAAATTTTGCAATTCTGTGTAGCGTTCTTCGGCCCATGATTGAATTGGCTGTGTAAAAATAAATGCGACTGTTAAAATTGCGAACGTTCCAAGTAAGTATTTTTTCATTTTAATTCCTTATCCAATTTTTTGGATTAATTGCGATGTTCTGATTTCGTAATTCAAAATAAAATTCAGTGCCATTTGTTTCGCAAATTTTTTCACCTTGTGAAACGGTTTGATTATTTTCAACAGCGCAATTTGTTAAATTTGTGTAAACTGAATAATAATCACCAGCGTGTTGTACAATAACAGATTCGCCCCAGTATCTAACGTGGTCACGAAAAATGATTTTTCCTGGACTCACAGCCTGAATACTTTGATGAATTTTACTATTAAAAGTTAAGCCCTTATGAAATATCGAATATTGATTCTTTGGATCATTGTATGGACCAAATGATGATTTTAAATTTGCATTTTGAATAGGCGCCGACAAAGTACCTTTGTAAATCAGTAAAGAATCTTTTTTTTCATTTTTGAGTGTGTTAACGGTTTCTTTTTCTGCGCTCAGAATCTGCTGTTCTTGCTCAAAAAGTTGTTGGTTTAATGTTATTAAATTTTCTTTGGCCGACAATAAAATCTGCTGTTGCTGTTGCAGCTCGGCAGAAGCGAACTTGTGTTCGCGCAGTGAATTAATATTTTGCAATTTTATTTTTTGAAAAATTTCCAAACTTCTGTTGAATCGCGGTAAATTTTCAATAGCCATCAGGCCGCCGAATTGAAATTTGCTTAATCGTTGATCGGCTTTGATAAATTTAATTAGATCGGATTTTCTTTCTTTGATTGCAGATTGAGTTTCTGACATTTTTTTTTGAATCAATTGAATTTCAGTCATTAAATCAAGTTGTTTGGCGGTGTTTTCGGACCGCAACTTTTCTAAATCATACAAAGTCTTTGCATTTAAGTTTACACAAAAAAACATGATCCACAGTAAGCTAATCTTGGTCATAAAGCCTGCTGTGTAATTGTTTAATAGAAAAATAATAGCCAAATAAAAATGCGGCTGAAAATCCGACAACCAACGTCAATACTGAAGTCGGTGACAAAAAATTTAAACGCGCCATTATAAAATAAAATTCAGGCAAACGTTTCAATTTTAACATCAGCAAATGGTACACAATATAAGTCATTACCAAGCCAGTACAAAAACTAAAAATACACAGCACTGAAGTTTTTAATAAATACTGACCAACAAAGGCTTTAAATGATTCACCTAAATAACTGCGAATTTTTATTTCAGTATCGTCTTTCAAAATTAAAATTCGGATTGTAGCAACCGTCATCATTGCTGTCGTCAGAAACAAAAATAAAAACAAGCCTCGACCAAAATTTTCTATCAGATCAGATATTGATTTTAATTTTTCCAGCCAACTTTGAGTTGTGCCCGTTTCTTGAAAAATATTTTCTTCAACAACATTTTTTTGAATTTGTGTGACGTTTTGTTCCGGATATAAAATAAAATCGACCGAATACGGAATTAATTTTATAATTTCTTCAGAATCAAAAACTCCTTGATTATACATCGTGAATGACTGTGCAAATTCACTGTATTGATCAGCAGGCGAATGCAACGTTGCAACTTTAAATTTATATTTTTTCGATAATGACTGTATTTTTTCATCGACGAATTCTTTGGTAACATCGTTTTGAAATGAAAAGCTAAGAATTTGTTTTTCCGAGGCTGCAAACAAAATAGAACTGGCATTTTGGTAGCCCCATAAAACAACCGAGCTAAAAAATACTGAAAATGTTAAATACAACCCAAATAAATATTTCACAAATTCAATTGTCCATTTTGCAATGTCAAAATGCGCTGATTATTTTTTTTCAATATAGATTCGTCATGTGTGGCGATAAAAACGGTGGCGCCCTTGATACTGTGCCCGGCGGCGTAATCGGATAGTATTTGAATTAACGCCAAACTGTTTTGCGCATCTAAATTTCCGGTGGGTTCGTCGGCGATAATTAATTCGGGATCCGCA
>JAYTMM010000111.1:0-5293 GCA_043728555.1 Pseudobdellovibrionaceae bacterium | reverse complement strand
TGTTTTTTTGCTAAAATAAGTTTAACAATTTCAGATTGTGATATTTTTTTGGCGTCATCTGCGCCCAAAAGAGCTTCGGCGCGCGACCGCATATCAAGCGTTTCGATATGTTCAAAGCCTGTCATGTCGCCCACTGTTGATTCGGAATAAATTTTTACGATGTTTTTGTTTTTTAAAATTTCTTTCGCATCGGCAATTATTTTTTGTACACTGGCTACGTCTAAATCTTCTTTTTTTGTTTCTTTGGTTTCGAAAAAATCCAGTGTCCAGCGAAGCTTGTCAATTTTTGATGATGTTAGGGCAATCGATTTTTCAAGGGTGGCTAAGTATTCCGATTTTGTTTTTTCATCTTTGTCTTTATCATCTGTTAAAGCATTTACATCTGCATTTAATTTCTGATTAATACTGTCTTGATCTTTTAATATTGAAAAATATTTCGAAGAATTGACCCAGTCCATTTGGCCAGAATATATTTTAGCTAATTTCTTTGCCGCCACTAAATTGCCAGCATCAGCCTTGGCTTTTGTTTGATCCATTGATTCTGAATTTTTTGATTCTGCAGCCAGCTCTTTTGCAAAAAGGTCGGCGGGCTGATAATCAAGCCAGCGATAAATTTCTTCGCCTTTTGTGTTTAATAAAACCAATGTCGGGATCGCTTTAACATGAAATTGATCGCTGATTTTTTCGTTTTCGAGAAGGTCTATGTTTATTTTTTGAACGTTCAATTTAGAAAATAATTTTTCAACAGATTTTTTTGTGTACGTTTCCGTTTTCATGCGAATACAGGCTGGACACCATGGGGCTGAAAAAATTAGCAGTGTTGGTTTTTTTGCGTCAACGAACTTTTGATTTTCTATCGCATTGTTTATAGTTTTAATTTCAGCTGCGACTGAGCCGTTGTTCATCTGAACAGATTTTTCGTGCTGCTCACAAACTGTTTTCGCATCATCGCAAACAAAAAATTTTAAATTCGCTTTTTTGATTTTTGGTAAAACTTTGTATGTTAATTTTTGTTCGGTTTTAATTTGCGGTTTATAGATAGCCTCAAGATTGTCGTAGGTTGCGCTGGCGGGTGCTTTGTCGTTAATATGAAAACCTTTCTTTGGCATCACTATGATTTGATTATTTTCAGTTTTTATTTCGATTTGATTTTCAGTGATTCCGGAAAATACATTTTGAGAAAGTAACGCGAACACCATTGTGATTAAAAACTTCATAAAACCTCCGAGCACCTTGGGCCCAAAGATATCGTATTCTAAAAAATAAAAAGGCGCAAATTTCTTTGCGCCTTTGAAACAAAATTTGATTTTTGCTTAATTACTGTTTTTCTACAGCAACTTGAATAAAAGTCTCCATGCCTTCAGCAAACTTGATTGTTGCTTTGTGCGTGCCTAAAACTTTAATCGGTTCAGCTAGAACGATATCTTTGCGATCGATAGAAAAACCATGTTTTTCTAAGGCTTTTGAAATATCAGTTGTAGTTACTGTTCCGAATAGTTTTTCGTTATCGCCAGCGTTTAATTTGAAAGACACCGTTGTGCCTTTGATTTTATCAAGAATAGCTTGACGCTCAACAAGGGCTTTTTTCTTTTTAGATTCAGCAACGCGCTTTAAGTGGTTCCACTCAGAAACACGCTTTTCAGTTGCTTCAACGGCTAATTTTCTAGGGAACAATAAATTTCGTGCGAAACCCGCAGAAACTGTCACTAGGTCGCCGATTTTTCCTAAATCTTTAACATCTTTTTGTAAAATAACTTTCATAGTAATTTCCTTTTAAATATATTTATTTTCACTTTTTAAAGGTGAGTTTATTAAGCCTTCTGGCTTAAGTTTTTTCTGACCATTTTTCTAAAGTCAGCCCAGTAATCAACCAGGCCGATAAACCCAATCGCCGGAGCCAACCAAATAAAAATAAGCAGATACGTTAAGCTTTTATTAAATAATCCAACACGATAAAATCGGGTTAAGTATTCAAAAACTGTAATTCCTTGCAAGAAAAAAGCAACGGCGCTGAATATCGAAATATTAATCGCAATTATTTTTATTTTTTCTGCAGCAACTACGCTTAAAAACATTTCAGTTTTTAAAACACAGAATAAAAATCCACACAACGCCAGCCAAATAAATTGGTCGGGCAGTCTGAATTCAAGCCATTTAAGACTTGAAATTATTTTTTCGCGTTTAAACTGAAACAGCTGAAAAATTTTTGCTTCGAAAATAAATCCCACCGCCAAAGAGCAAATCAGCGTCGCTATCAGCGCGCCCGGCATGTATTGAATTAATTGTTCAAGCGTAATTTTTTCATCGGGATTAATCTGCGTGATCGCTTGTAAAATCGGAGTCGTCAATTGTTCAGCTAAATTTATTTTTAGCAAACTTTGAGTAACTGCAATATAGCAAGAGATGGCAAAAAAAGCCCCTGACAAAACTGCAATCAAACTTGTTTTTCTCCAAGAAACTCCTCGTTTTTCCAATTCATTGTAGGCTCCCAAAGTCGTCCACACGGCCCCTACATAAATTGCACCAAGAGTCAGTTGTACTAAAAAAAGAATGGCTACGATTGTCGCGCCGACACCCCAAAATAAAACAGGCTTTGCTTTTGCTGAAAGCGCTCTTAAAAAAGGCGCTCCCATAAAAGAAAATAAAACAGCGACTAACGCTGTTGCGAAAGCCAAAGTCCATATTTTTTTATTTTCTGTAGGTGTTGTTGTGTTCATGAATGACTTCACTTTTTAATATCTAAAGATTTCTCTTTAAAAATTAATCGTCGTCGCGATCCATACGTGCTTGTTGAGCGGCTTGACGGCGCAACAATGATTTTGCTTCACGTTCTTTTTCACGTTGAGCAGATTCAGCCAAACCTTTTTTGAAAGATTCAACGTGTTTAGACATTGGTGTTCTTTCATCTAAAGCCGTGTGCATAAAGCGTAAAACTTTATCGTTGATACGCATTGTACGCTCAAGCTCCATGATGGCTTGTGGTTGCGCTTCGTAAACAGCGTGAAAGTAAACAGCTTTTTTTAGCTTGCCAATTTGCGTAGCTAAAGTGCGCTTGCCCCAAGTTTCAACGGCTTGAATGTTGCCCTTAAAAGTTGTGATTGTTTCTTTATTTTTTGCGAACAATGCTTTTTGTTGTTCTGCAGTAGCATCCGGATGCATCAGAATGACGACTTCGTACGGACGTAGAGTTTCGGTCGATTTGACCATAATTTATCCCTTCGGTTAAAGCTTGAACCACCATTGGCCAAGCAAGGACGACTTTGATTCGGTTTTAAGGCCGAATGTTTGTGTGTACACTTTTTTAAAAATGTCTAACTTGTGTAACAGTTTTTCGATAGCTGTACAAGGCTTGATCTGTGAATGATTATGGTTTTAAATACCTTATGAGCTTAGCCCTATCCGTTCTCGACGGCCCACTTAAAGGAAAAATTATTTCTTTGAAAAAAGACTTGGTCTTGAGCTCTTCTTTTTTTTCTGACGAAGAAATGGGCAAAAACCATGCTCAAATCATTTTAGATCAAAATATGTCTTGGAATATTAACGGTTTAGATGAAAATAAAATTCGTATTGGTTTGGGTGAATCGGAACGCATTTCTTTGATTTTAGGCCTTGTTTTTCATCTGGGACAGACGGGCTTTAAGGTTGTTGAAAAACCAAAGCTTCGGCTTGAGGGCTGGGAAGATGGCTTGACCGACTGGTTGAGTGAACAACATTGGCAGTCGCAGCTAACAGATTTTTTCTTTTTTTTGTACCCTGTGCGAATGACTTTTTTGTCAGGCCCCCAATCTGACGAGTTTTTCACGATCAGTTACGGCCCTCGAGTTATGGGTTTTAATAATTTTGATTTAAATATCAAAGATCCATCACAACCAAAAAATATTGTCCGATTTTATCAAATCGGCGAATCAGCCTACGTTGAAAATTTAATTGGCGAATTACAGGCGGGCCAGCCCGATAAAGTTCTTGTGAATAAAAAGCGATTCGATCATCATGCCATAGCTGACGGTGATCGCTTGCAATTTGGTGCACACTTGATTGAGTTTACAATTCTTAGATAATAATATTTAGCGCATTAGGATTCACAGAATGAATGACATTGAATTGATTGAAAAAAAAACCGGTTATTACAAAGCCTTCGATGGCACTCCGATTTATTACGAAACGCGTGGCAAGGGTCAGCCCATCGTTTTTATTTACGGCATCGCTTGCTTGATGAATCACTGGCATCATCAAGTTGAATTTTTTTCTAAAACAAACACGGTCATTTTATTTGATATTCGTGGACACCACAAAAGTGTTCCCGTCGGCAATATTGAAAATTTAAAATTTGAACACTTAGCATTTGATTTACAGGGCTTATTAAAACATCTGGGACATCCAAGCGCCCACATTGTTGGTCATAGCTTTGGCGCGCCGTATGTTTTGAAAGCGTACGAACAATTCCCAGAAATTTTTGATTCTTTGGTTTTAATTAATGGCTTTGCCCGAAATCCATTGAAAAAATTATTTGGGTTTGAATTTGCCGAACCACTTTATCATTTTTTAAAAACTCAACATCAAAAATCGCCTGATCTGTGGAATATGCTGTGGAAAAACCTGATCGATAATCCATTGGCATTTCAAGTGGCTGCGTTGGCGGGTGGTTTTAATATCAAACTAACACAATTCAAAGATATCGAAATGTACGGGCGCGGTGTTTCAAGATTAGAGCTGCCTTTGTTTTTTGAACTTTTTGGAGAGATGTTAAAGTTTGACGGTACAAATATTTTATCAACTATTGAAAAACCAACAATGATTGTCGCCGGTGAAAAAGATTTTTTGACGCCGCCGAAGTTTCAGCAAGAAATGGCCGAAAAAATTTCGGGCGCACAATTTTGGTTGGTGCCCTATGGTTCGCACTGTTGTCAGTTGGACTTCCCTGAGTTTGTGAATTTAAAACTTAGAGAATTTTTTGATGGTGTGAAATAAATATGTTCCGCGTTGTTGGCGCTAACAACGCGCGATTTTTTTTGTTTTTTACAATGGTTCTAATTTCAACTTTACTCCTGCCGGCATTAAACAATTCAAAAGATTTTTTATTATTTACCACTTGGAATATGTTTTCATTTAATAGCCAAAAAAAATCTGTGGATATCACTTGGGATAATGGCAAAAGCTTTCTATTTCGCGACCATCGGGTTCGCGCTAGCCAGCAGGGTATTAATATGCACGCCTTGTTTTATTTGTTAAATTCAAATAAACAAGATAAAATTCGAACTTCGTACTTAGAAAAATTAAGGCGCTATTGTCTTTG
>JAYTMM010000110.1:0-5443 GCA_043728555.1 Pseudobdellovibrionaceae bacterium | reverse complement strand
CAGTGGGCTTGCACCCGCGCGACAATGAAAGATTAATTACAATTTTAAATGATCTGAAAAATTTAGGAAATACCTTGGTTATTGTCGAACACGATCATGATGTGATTAAAAGTGCTGAGCATATTATTGAAATGGGCCCAGGATCTGGATATCTGGGTGGAAAAATCGTTTACAAAGGTAATATCCAAGATTTTTATTCAAGCAAAGAATCAAACACGGCCAGTTATTTGAAACCGCAAAAAGAATCTTTGCGCGATGTGCGCCCTGTGAAATTAGAAAATTATAAATACAAATTAGAATTAACAGGTTGTTCAGGACATAATTTAAAAAATATTGATGTGGATATTCCATTAAATCGTTTGGTTGCAATCACTGGCGTCAGTGGTTCAGGTAAATCGACATTGGTGACAAAAACTTTGTATCCCGCGTTAGCGCGAAAATTAGAAATTGAATTTTTACCTGCACAAAAATTTTTAAAACTTGAAGGTGCAGATTCTGTTAAAAGCGTTTTATTAGTGGACCAATCTGCCATCGGTAAATCCGCGCGCAGTTCGCCGATCACATATTTAAAAGCATTTGATCATATCAGAACATTGATGTCACAAGTACCAGACGCAGTTCAACGCGGATACACCGCAGGGACATTCAGTTTAAATGTCGATGGCGGCAGATGTCCCGCCTGTCGTGGCACTGGCTATGAAGAAATCGACATGCAATTTATGGATAATGTGATTATTCCGTGTGATGTGTGTGACGGGAAAAAATATCGAAACGAAATTTTAGAAATTACACTCAATCAAAAAAATGTTCATGAAATTTTAAATATGACGGTCCTTGAAGCGATGAACTTTTTTGTGGCTCATCCGAATATCAGAAAACCGCTGTCAGTTTTAAAAGAAGTGGGCCTTGATTATTTAACTTTGGGTCAACCCGCCAATTCATTAAGTGGCGGCGAATCGCAGCGTTTAAAAATTGCCAAAGAACTTTCACAGGTTTCACAAAAAAATACTTTGTATATATTAGATGAACCCACGACAGGATTACATTTTAAGGAAATTGATTTGTTGATGAAAGTTTTGCACAAACTCATTGAAGCTGGCGGTTCTGTGATTGTTGTTGAACACAATTTAGATGTGATTAAAAACGCAGACTACGTCATCGATATGGGGCCCGAAGCCGGCACCAAGGGCGGCACTGTTGTTGTTTGTGGAGCACCCGAAGTGATTATGGCTCATAAAAAAAGCTTAACGGGTCAGTATTTAAAAAAGCATATGGGGATTAAATAATGTCGCCAGAATTAAAAAGTGTCATTTCAGATTTATGGATTCATAAAAAAAAACTGGCCATCGTTGCTGTCGCTGGAATTATTATGGCGTTGTGCAAAGGTTATTTACCTTTGTTTATTCAGCAAATGGTTTCCTATTCTAATTCGACAGAGAAACTTTTCTCGATTGCTTGGATCGGACTAGCCATCGCACTTATCATGACCAGCAGCAGATATTTGCATATTTTTACAATGAATGTAATTTCTGAAAATGTTTCGCAAACGTTACGTGAAAAATTACAGCGAAAATTTATTCACTTAGATTTAAAATTTCATAATAAATATGCGTCAGGTAGCGGCGGCCTTTTAAGCCGAGCATTTTTTGATGTTCGTACAATTCAAGACGGCTTAAGGCTTTTTGCAGATTTTTTTAGTGCTCCGCTGACTTTTATATTTTTAATTATCGCATTGTTTAAATTAGAGTGGCGATTAACACTTTATATTTTAGTCGCAGCACCCGTGTTGGCCATATTGTTAAAACAAGTCTCAAAAGGTATCCGCAAATATTCATTGATGGGCTCTGAACAACTTGAGAAAATCACATCCACCATTAAAGAATCTTTGGATGGGGTCCGAACAATTCAGTCATTTTCTTTACAAACTATTTTGCAAAAAAAATTAAATGACCAGGGTCAGCACTACGTAGGAATGAGAAAAAAAATTCACGCCCGTATTGAATTTATGGGCCCATTCACTGAATTTTTGGCGACCGTCATTGTTTTAGGAATTGTTTTTTATTTTTCAACAAAAATTTCTAAAGGCACTTCCGACACGGGTCAGTTGATGGGATTTATCACGGCCATGTTGCAAATCAATGAACCCATTAAAAAATTTCAAGAAGCTTATGTGCGTATTCAAGAGACCCGAATATCAGCGCATAGAATTTATTCAATGCTTGAAGAAAAAAGTGAGCTCGAAAATCAAACAGAGCCTTCTGCAATACCCGCCAACTGGTCACAGATTGAATATAAAAATATTCATTTTTCATACGATGATAAAAATGAGCTGCTCAAAAATTTCAGTCTAAAAATTAAACGCGGCCAAACCGTTGCCTTCGTCGGCGAAAGCGGCAGCGGCAAATCAACAGTCGCAAATTTATTAGCGCGCTTCTATGATGCCCAGTCGGGTGAAATTTTATTTGATAATCAAAATATCAAAAAGTTTTCACTGCAAGAATTAAGAAAGAATATTTCTTTGGTATCGCAAGAAGTTTTTTTATTTTCAGATTCGATTGAAAAAAATATTCAAGCAGGATCAGACACTTTTGATTTTAATAAAATTCAGTCTTGTGCCAAAGCTGCTTTTGCAGATGAATTTATTCAGCGCTTACCTGAAAAATATTTAACGAATGTCGGTGAGCGTGGCAATTTATTATCAGGCGGCGAAAAACAGCGCGTAGCCATTGCTCGAGCGCTTTATAAAGATTCTGCGATTTTAATTCTGGATGAAGCCACCAGCGCCTTAGATTCAGTCAGCGAAGAACAAGTTCAACGTGGTCTGGACATATTAATGAAAGGGCGCACAACGTTTGTGATTGCTCACAGATTATCAACGATTCAAAATGCCGATTTGATTGTTGTGATGAAAAAAGGTCTGATTGTTGAATCTGGAACACACGAAGAATTGATCAATTCAAAAACAGAGTACTATAAGTTGTTCACTTCCCAGACGAAGGTCTAGTTATTTTCAACAGCTCAGACCTTGAACTGTCAAAAATATTTTCAATAACCTCTTTAGTCTGTCAATAAAATTGACGATAAGAAAATGAACAAGACACAACGATTGTGTCTAAAACATTTTCAAAAAAAGAGGTTTACATGATTAATTGGAATGAATTCGAACATATTCACGTTATCAAAAAATTAAAACACGTTTTACAAACTTGGTGGAATATCGATATCGTTTTCACTGACGAGCGCGGCCAGCTAAAGGGCTTTGATAATGACAAAGTCAATTATGCCAGCCCAGCTGTAAATTATTTAGTTCACAAAGAATCAATTCAGACTAATTTAGCTGAAATGGTTTCAACAACAATCAACGAATTGCGCCAATCAAATAATAATTATTCGTTCAAAAAATGGGACGCTGCGGGTTTTGATATCTGTGTGTTTCCGATTGTGATCGAAAATGATTTTGTTGGCACTGTGACTGCAATGGGTTTTTTCAAAGAAGAAAATATTCAAGGTAACACTGTTCAGCGCATCGCGGATGTTCGCGAACGTTTAGCAACGTTCGGTTGCACGAATGAATTGATTGAAAAATCACTGGGTAAATTACAATATCTAAATGACACAAACAGAGCTCATTTTTGTGAATTGGTTGAGCTTGTCGCACAAGAAGTCGTCACTTTGCACGTTGAAATTTCAAGTCGTGAAAATAAAATTACAGAATTAAATAAAGAATTGGGCAATCGTTATAAATACGACAATATGATTGGTAAATCTAAACCCATGCAATCGTTATATGCTTTATTGGATAAAATTAAATTCGCTGATTCAACTGTTATGATTCAAGGTGAAAACGGAACAGGTAAAGAATTAATTGCAAAATCAATTCACTACAATTCGCATCGCAAAGATAAAAGCTTTGTGATTCAGAACTGTTCGGCATTCAATGATAATTTATTAGAATCAGAATTGTTCGGTCACGTGAAGGGTTCGTTTACTGGCGCTCTGAAAGATAAAAAAGGTCTTTTTGAAATGGCTGACAAGGGAACTTTCTTTTTGGACGAGATTGGCGATACGTCTCCGCAAATGCAAGTGAAGCTTCTGCGCGTACTGCAAGAAGGGACATTTACTCCGGTCGGTGCAACTGAAATGAAAAAAGTAGACGTTCGAATCGTTGCTGCAACAAACAGAAATTTGCGCGAGATGGTTGAAAACGGAACGTTCCGCGAAGATTTATATTATCGTTTAAATGTTATTAACATTCGTGTTCCACCACTGCGCGAACGTAAAGAAGATATTCCAGTTTTAGTCGATTATTTTTTGACAAAAACAGCAGAACAAACAAATAAACCGAAAAAAGGTTTAATGGGCCGAGCCATCGAAAAATTGTATGATTATGCATGGCCAGGTAATGTTCGTGAATTGCAAAATGAAATCGAAAGATTATGTGTTTTATCTGGCGAAGAAAATAAAATTGGTCACGAAATTTTATCACCTAAAATTTTAGAAACTGGCGATAAAAATAAAGTTCAAGGATCAAGATTGCAAGGCAAATTGAAAGATGCTCTTGAAGAATTAGAGCGCGATATGATCAAAGAAGGGTTACGCAGAACTGGCTGGAACAAATCAAAATTAGCAAAAGAATTAGGTATCAGTCGCGCCGGTTTGATTATGAAGGTTGAAAAATACGGTCTGGACAAACGAAAACTAGCCAGACCCAGTTAATTAAATTCAAATCCATTAAACAGAAAGGGCTGCAATACGACATTGCGGCCCTTTCTTATTTTCATGCTGTTCAATATTTTAAACGCTTACAAAGTCAATTTTTACCTCTGAAAACGTCAATATTTTCGACAGATACATTTTTCAACTTTAATAAAAATTCATCATAACAACGACTTACCAAGCTCATACACTACGTGACAAAAAATAACAATTTTCGGCACACGGATTGTATATGTAATACTTCGGGAACACTAACGGGGCGCACAACGTGTTGTGCAAAACAAGTAAAGATACGTCATGGGGTTTGGTATGATGAAAGAGTTATTAAACGGCGGAGTTTGGAATAAAACGAGTCAATTAATCCAGGATAAATACGGGAAAAAAATTGAATTTCGTTTTTTGAGCATGATTGAATCTGAACAGCCATTTTATTCCACAGGAGATGATCTGGTCGTTCCGTTGAAATCACGTCACAAGTATTTAGGGGATGTCGTGATTCAACGTGGCGCCACGATGACTGTTGATGAAAAAATGGAACTGACGGATCTGATTCAATTTTTAATTGAACCACAAGCTTATAATTTACATTTAAAATCTGTTGAAAATTCTTTGGCCTATAAACCGCAGTTTGAACACGTCGTAGATACAAACGTCATTTCAATTTTTGGAAAAATTGATTCTGCTGAAAATGCGCTGGATTTCAATGAAGATTCTGAAAAAAGAAAAA